>WRFK01000093.1 GCA_009778835.1 Spirochaetaceae bacterium | reverse complement strand
TATTTGTCTGTTAATGAAGTAAAGGCTTTAGATGATTATAAATTAGAACTGACTTTTGAAAATAAAGAGATAAAAATATTTGATGTAAAGCCATATTTGGATACAGGAATGTTTAAAACATTAAGAGATGAAAATTTTTTTAAAATGGTTAAAGTATCATTTGATACAATAGGCTGGCCAAATGGAATTGATTTAGATCCTGAGGTACTCTATGAAAAATCAAATATCATCTAATAGTTTTTCACAGGTTAAAAAAAACAGTGAAAAAAATATTAAGACCTTACATGGTAAATCAAAAAAATCAGTTGCTATGATAGTCCCAATTAAAAATATGGATAGTTCCAGGAAGATTGGTATTTTAGATGGGAAAGCAACATTTAATGTAAATGGAAATGGAAAAATTTCCGAAGAAGAATTTTTACCCAGATAGGCCTCGTCATTGCGAGCGATAGCGAAGCAATCTAGAATACAAAGACGACTGGATTGCTTCGTCGCTTTGCTCCTCGCAATGACTGGTGCGCCAGCAGAACTCGCAACGACTGGTGCGCTGGTAGAACTCGCAATGACTGGTGCGTTGAAAAGCCTTGTAACTATCTTTTTACATTTTTATCCGAATAGACCTCGTCATTGCGAGCTGATAGCCTCGTGTCATTGCGAGCGATAGCGAAGCAATCTAGAATACAAAGACGACTGGATTGCTTCGTCGCTTTGCTCCTCGCAATGACAGATGAGCTGGTAGAACTCGCAATGACTGGAGATTGCTTCGTCGCTTTGCTCCTCGCAATGACAGATGAGCTGGTAGAACTCGCAATGACAGAATTCTACTACTTTTTCATCAAAGTTAAGGTGTAAGCAAATGTAATATCAGCAGCGCTGTTTTTATCTGCAGTTTTAAACGAAAGGATAAGCTCTGTTGGAACATTGTTTCCTCTAAAAGTCCCCATAAATACCATATATCCGGATGTTGTACTATTTCCTCTAACAGTTGTTACGTAGGGAAACATAAACTTTTTTGCAACTCTATTTTCCTGTAAAATATAATTTCTTTCAGCATATTCTTCGATTTTTAGATCCATATCAAGATGGCTCATTGGGCTATATTTTTTATCCCCAAAATTAAGCTCAACATCCTTTATGTTAAGCACTACAGGAGCACTGTCATTTTTTGTTATTTTAAGATCAAAAACTATCATCTGTTTGGGGGTTAGCCCTAATTCCGGAGGGAGAAATGGGTTTCCTTTAAAACCATGTTTTTTTTCAAGATCATTATAATTCAGATAGAGACATTCTACATATATTTCATTTAACTCTGCTGTCTGCAGAGCTGGTTCTGTTGATTTAAGATATGGTTTTGTGGTATCGCAGGATAAAATAAGCAATAATACAGCAATAAGAAAAAATAAAGAAAAAATAATATATCGCCTGGATGGCCTGTTGGCTAATTTTTTTATAAAAATATATTTCATTGGGAACCTCTTTTGTGGTTTTTTATAACTTTATCGCTAATACTTTTTTTTGTCAAATTAACTTGCTATTATTTTACTATTAGCAAATGTTACATATTTTTCCCTCTAAAATAATATCGGAGGTACTCTTTTTGCTTTAATTTATGGTATAATAGATATTGCCTTTGAAGCTAATACATTATCAAAAATGTAACATTAAAATTAAAAGCCATTTTATGACGGAGACTGGTGTTGGGCAATAAAGTTAAGCTATTCCTAAGCATTCTATTCATTGTTTTATCTATACAGTATGTGCAAATTCCTGTTTGGGCGCAGCAAGCTGATCAACCCACAATCAAGGTTGCCATGAGCGATGACCAGTCGATCATCTTAAGCCGTATACTGTATACAGCATTAAAACGTTGTGGGTATCAAATGGTTGCAAAGGTGACTGGAATGCGCACCTCCATAGCTGATGTAAACTACGGCGATGCTGCTATTTTGCCTGTCCAGACCGATGGCTGGGATTTGCGATATCCTAATTTATTGAAAGTTCCTGTACCCATTGAGTATGTAGAATTTACTGCTTTTATTCGCAGCGATGATTCATATCAGTTTTCCACATGGAGCGATATGGCAGGATTAAGGCTCTGCTATCGCTGGCAGAATCAGTATGTAGCAAATAATGCTCCGCGGGCAAGAGCCTCTAAACTCATTGCTGTAAATGAACTTGAGGAGGTGTGGGAGGCTTTGCTTAATAAAGAGGCAGATGTGGTTGTCCTTCCCCGTCTGGCTTATGAATTTAAGCTCCCCACAGGTATAAAGAAGGTTAATGTTATTGAGCGTCTGCCATGCTATAGCTATGTAAACAAGGATCACGATTATTTGGTCCCTTTGCTTGAAAAAACTTACAGGGAAATGATTAAAGACGGCACTCTGGAATCAATTCGAAATAGCTGGCGTACATCGGGCAGCAAGCAACTTGTACTGCACATAAGCTCTTATAATATGCAGATTGACCGGGAGCGCAGCCAAATAGAGGCTATCCGCCAAACCATTGAACAAAATCCGGGAATAGAATACAAAAATTTCAATTTAAATTCATACGAAAACCATAACAGGGTTAGCTTTGTATCCATCAACTCAGATATAATCCGCGCTTATTGTATTGAGCGTAGCCCAGACTTGATTATTGCTTCTGATAATGAAGCATTAGAATTTGCGCTTAACAATTACTATATGCTGTTTCCCAGGGTGCCAATTGTATTTTGCGGAGTTAACAATCTCGATATTTCCATGCTATATGGCATGGAAGAGTATGTTACCGGTCTTTCCGAAACAGTTTCTTTCTATGAAACAGTCTCAGAAATGCTGCGCCTATACCCCAAGACACGCAAAATTTTTATTTTGAATGGTTACACACTCTCCAGAAGTATAAAAATGAGGAACATCCTGCTGAAAGATATAGAATCCTGCAATTTTCCTGTGGAGTTTGAATTTAGTGAAAATAAGCCATTTGTCGAGATATTGGAGGATATACGCGGTTTTGGACCAGATACGCTGGTTTTAATAGGAAATTATATTGCAGACAGAGATACTACATTTTTTTCAGAAACAGATATACAGAGGCTGGTTGCTGCAGCATCTGTTAGGCCTGTTTTTTGTGTGACTACTTCTTATATTGGAAATGGAACATTGGGCGGGATGATTTCTGATACTTCTGCGCAAAGCGTTTTAGCTGCTTTTATGGCTATTGAGATACTAAAAGGGACGCAGCCTGTGGAACTTCCTATTATTTTTTATTCAGCATTATTTAACGAATGGCAGTTTGACTATAATACAGCCAAAAGATACAGCATAGATGTAAGAGCTCTGCCTGCCGGGCATATAATCATTAACCGCATATTACCTGTATGGGAATCCAATCCTCTTGAGTTCAGGCTGGCGCTGGTAGTAGCAGTGTTACTTTTGCTGATCATCTGCGGGCTTGTATTCTTTTTAAACTTTCTGGCTAAGAAGCAGGCCGAAGCGCATTCTGCCTCAGTAGCCAAGTCTGTTTTTTTAGCCAACATGAGTCACGAGATACGTACACCCATGAATGCTATTATTGGGATGACCTCGATTGGAAGATCTGCGTCTAATATTGAGCGGAAGAATTACTGCCTTGCCAGGATTGACTATGCCTCAAAACATCTTCTTGGCATAATAAACGATATTTTGGATATGTCCAAAATTGAAGCAGGCAAGTTTGAGCTGTCGTATATGAAGTTTAATCTTGAGAGGATGCTGCATCAGGTTGAAAATGTAAATAATATTCGTATTAGCGAAAAGCAGCAGACATTTTCCATAAATATCGATCATTTAATCCCCAAAAACCTGATTGGAGATGAACAGCGGCTGGCGCAGGTTATTACAAACCTGATTGGAAATGCGGTAAAATTTACGCCCGAGAAAGGTTCTATCAAGCTTGATATAAAATTCATGGGTGAAGAAAATGGCGTATGTACAATAAAGTTTGCGATTACAGACACAGGCATTGGCATCAAATCCGAACAGCAGGCCAATTTGTTCCAATCCTTCCAGCAGGCCGAAAACAACATCGCAAGACAATTTGGCGGCACAGGTCTTGGTCTTTCCATTTCCAAAGGCATTGTAGAAATGATGGGCGGCAGAATATGGGTTGAGTCAGAAATTGGAGCAGGAGCTACTTTTGCTTTTACCATTCAAACTAAATATGCCGAGGAAAAAAAGCAGACTATTCCTGATTTAAAAAATATCCGCATCCTTGTTGTTGATGACGATTCGTTAATGATAGTGTTTTTCCAGGAAGTTATAAAAGGATTCGGAGCTTCATGCGATACAGCAAAAAGCGGCGAAGAGGCGCTTCAGTTAATTGAGCAAAACGGCGTTTATGACATCTATTTTGTAGATTGGAAATTGCCGGGTATCGATGGCATGGTATTGACGGAAACGCTGAAAGCAAGAGATTTGGAATTCAAAACTAAATCCTATGTGGTCATGATATCATCCATTGAATGGAGTTTGATTGAGGAAGAAGCGAAAAGGGTGGGGGTTGATAAATTTTTACAAAAACCATTATTCCCATCATCAATACTGGATATTATTAATAGCGTAATTTACACGCAGCAGCAAAAACCAGCAGATGACATAGAGGCAAATATTGTCGAGCAATTTGAAGGACATTGCATTTTGCTTGTTGAGGATGTCGAGATCAACCGTGAAATTGTGCAGGCCCTGCTTGAGCCAACGTTGATTAATATTGATTGCGCGGAAAACGGCGAAGAAGCTGTCAAAATGTTCAGAGAAGCTCCGGATAAGTACAGCATGATTTTTATGGATATACAGATGCCCAGGATGGATGGATATCAGGCAACGAGGGCTATCCGCTCACTTAATATTCCGCAGGCTAAAACTATTCCTATTGTCGCCATGACCGCGAATGTTTTTCGGGAAGATATTGAAAAGTGCCTGGCTGCCGGCATGAACAGTCATGTCGGGAAACCGCTAAATTTAGAGATGGTTTTGAGCAAGCTCCATATTTATTTGAAGAAAAGTCATTGCGAGCGATAGGCTCGTGTCATTGCGAGCGATTACCAGTCATTGCGAGGAGCAAAGCGACGAAGCAATCCATGTCATCGAGCGATAGCCTTGTCATTGCTAGCGATAGGCTCGTGTCATTGCGAGCCACCCCAGTCATTGCGAGGAGCAAAGCGACGAAGCAATCCATGTCATCGAGCGAATAGTCTTGTCATTGCAAGCGATAGCGAAGCAATCTCCCCCAGTCATTACGAGCGATAGCGAAGCAATCCACTAGATTGCTTCGTCCTGCTTACGCAGAACTCGCAATGACAGAGTTCTGCTTAAATTTTATAATATTTTTTCTCAAATTATGAATCAGATTAAATAATTACCCTGTTAATTTTTTTATAAAAACGGAGGTAAAAATGAATAATCTTAACTCAATACTTGTAGAAGGGAATCTTACAAAAGATCCTATTTTTACAGAAAACGCCAAAGGGACATCAATCTGTTCATTCACTATTGCGACAAACAGGTATTATAAACAGGAAGATGAATACCAGAGCGAGGTTTCATATCTTGATGTTGAAACTTGGGCAAAACTCGCAGAAGCATGCAGGGATCACCTTACAAAAGGGAGAGGAGTGCGTGTTGTAGGAAGGGTAAAACAGGACAGATGGCTGGATCAGGAAGGTAAAAACAAATCAAAAATAAAAATTGTCGCTGAACATGTGGAATTTAAACCTTTCAAAAAAAATGATGAATCCAAAGAAGAGGCAAAAGAAGAGACGGTAGAAGCAGAAATAGAAAGTTGACGCCATGGATGGCAGCATTCTGTCATTGCGAGTTCTGCGTAAGCAGGACGAAGCAATCTAGCTGGATTGCTTCGCTACGCTCGCAATAACAGGGCTGTCATTATGATGAATTTCTTACCCAAAGGTAAAATTTATTGAAAAGAACAAATTAGTAAGGTAAATTATATATGCCAACGATTTCAATGTTTTTTGGGATTCTAATTAGGATGTATATGGGGAAAAAAGAACATAACCCTCCTCATATTCATGCTATCTATCAAAAATCAAGGGCAATTTTTGATATAAAAACTGGCGAAAAAACAGATGGGTATTTGCCAAAGGACAAGGAAAAACTAGTTTCTGCGTGGATGATTTTGCATAAGGATGAATTGCTGGCTAATTGGGAATTAGCACAAAATGGCGAAATCCTATTTAATATTGAGCCGTTAAAATAGAGGTATATATGTATTTATCTGTTAATGCAGTAAAGGCTTTAGATGATTATAAATTGGAACTGACTTTTGAAAATAATGAGACAAAAATATTTGATGTGCGACCATATTTGGATACAGGAATGTTTAAGATTTTAAAAGATAAAAATATTTTTAAAATGGTTAAAGTATCATTTGATACAATAGCTTGGCCAAATGGAATTGATTTAGATCTT
>WRFK01000092.1 GCA_009778835.1 Spirochaetaceae bacterium | reverse complement strand
CAAAAAACAACTGCTTCAAACCAATTCATTCCCGTACATGGAAGGCGTTCTATATCCTCTTCATTATATACGTCTGAAAGAGGATATGGATCATAAGCATCAAGCAACCACGGTTTTTCTCCCATTATATTATAATACTCAGCTCTTGTTATTTCATATTTTCCAATATAAAAAGGAGAAACTGTCATTTTTCCAAAACCTTCGGCAGGATAGAAAGATCCTTCGGGTATATATGTAAAACCAGCGATATAGAGTGATGTATAAATTTCTTTACTGTTACTATCTTGTTTTGAAGAGCGTGCTGTTGCGCGCTTTTCGGCTTTTTCCTTGTCTCCAAGGCTTCCGAAAATACTTCCGGAACCTGAATTATCACAATTGATTATCAGGATTCCCATGGCAAGCATTAAGAGCAATGGAAAAGATGTAACTTTACCTTTCAACTTATACTCCTTAAAAACAAACTTGGATATCTTATTAATTCTATCATATTTTTTAAGGGGAATTTCAAGACTCCCCTGCCCATGTTTACACATAGCGCTTTGCGACTCACAGAGTACACTTCGTTACCCACGGGGTACGCTTCGCTACCCGAAGGGTGCTTTGCGACTCGCAGAGTGCTTAGCTACCCACAGAATGCCTCGCTACCCACAGGGTACTGCGCGACTCACAGAGTACACTTCGTTACCCACAGGGTATCTATTTTGACCACCGGTATATTGTAATTGCCAATACCTTTATCGCATTCAGGTAATCATCAATATCAATATACTCATCAACAGTATGCGCAGCTTTTACATTGCCGGGCCCATATACAATAACAGGAATCTTTCCTGAATTTCCAAGCATTCGGGCATCGCAAGCGCTCATTCTGCTTATTATTATATCTTTTCCGCAGAGCTCTTTTCCTGCGCCTGTTAATACAGAGAGTATTTCCTTTCCGTTATCTCCCATTCTATAGGCATCATCATAATGCTGGAATAATAATTCGGGCGGATTTTCTTTCAACCATGGGTCATCAATATTTTTCACACATTCTTTCAAAAGGTTTTTAACTTTTACCAACCCTTCTTCTCCTGTTCCAAGATTGGTTGAAAAATACGCAACTCCATTTAAAGCGCATTCCAGAGCTGTTGATGTTGAATAAGTTCCCCCTTTTATCATTCCGATACAAAGCGAAATATTGGGCTCATCTTTGTTAAGAGAGCGTTCAAGATCAAGTAATTTATTTATTACTAAAGGGGTTTTTTCAATAGCGCTTACGCCATATTGTTCTTTTCCCTGCCATCTGGCGCCCGCATGCGTCTCTCGACCTTTTATCCTTACTTCCCAGTAGACCCCTCCGCCAGATTCTGTTACAACAACATTGCTTCCGCTTGGTTCTGTAATTATCGCAGCATCCGCAGCATAACCTTTTGCAACACAGGCAAGAGCTCCGTTTCCTGCATGTTCCTCATTTACAACACTCTGTACCATAATATCGCCGCGAAGCTTTATACCGGATTTTATTATGGCTTCCATTGCTTTCATCATTGCGGCAATACCGCCTTTCATATCAGTAGCGCCTCTTGCGAATATTTTTCCATCTTCAATTTTTGCACCCCATGGATCATGTTTCCACTTTGCCCTCTCGCCTATGGTAACAACATCAATGTGTCCGTTTAAGATCAAAGACCTTCCCCCTCCTGCGCCGGGCAACTTTGCAATAACATTTGGCCTGTCTTTGTAAGTTTTTATTTTATCAAATTTTGATTCCATTAATTGAGAATATGTAAAAACATCGTTTGTTCTAAGAGGCATATCATATTCCGGATTCCATAGCGATGGTATTTGCGCAATTTGCGGATATTTATCAAAAAGTTCTTTTACATCCGGTTCAAACATCTCTACTGTATATCCCTGTGCTTTAAGCTCATTGGCAACAAAAACCTGCGCCTCTTTCTCTTCTCCGGTTAGACTGGGAATCCTTAGCAATTTTTGTAAAAATGAAATATACTCGTTTTTATTTTTATCGATATAATCAACTATTTTTTTTTCTATATCTTCCAAGTAAAAACTCCTTTGTTCACAAAGCCAATGTTATATGGCTTGGCTTTTATGCAACAGAAAGTTTATTTTTATCTGCATTAAATCTTAGCACATGCATTGTTCCCGCCACCAGGTTAAACGCAAGCATAAAAACTATGTTATAGTTTTTAAAAACAAATAAACTTGTTATAGCTGCGCTAAAAAATAATAGTTCGGCAATAGTTAATTTCACAAGCCAGAATTTTCTGCTAAGCGCTATTATTGGGAAAATAAACAGAATAAGTATTGCAACATGATGAGCTATAGTTAAAAGAGAACAACCATTTATAAGTAATCCCGGAAAAAATACAAACAAGAAAGGAAGGATATAAATAAACGGAGCCATACCAACCGATGTAAAACTTACTTTAAGAGGATTTTCTCCTGCTATTCCGGCAGCTACAAAACAAGCAAGACAAACAGGCGGAGTTATTGCCGAAAGTATCGCGCAATAGAAAACAAACATATGCGCTGCAAGTAACGGAGCGCCCAATGAGGTTAATGCGGGAACTCCCAATGTCGCAAGGACAATATAGGCAGCCAGTGTAGGAAGACCCATGCCAATTATTATACACATTGCTGCGGTAAACAGTAATCCAATAAAAAGATTGCCATTAGCTACTGCTAAAATACCATAAGCCAATTTATCTCCAAATCCTGTAAGAGACATAACGCCAACAACAAACCCGCAACATGCGCATGAAGTAGTTACTGGAATCATAATTTTGCCTGTTAATGCAAGTGCTTTAAAAATCTTCTTAATATTTACATGAACAGTTTTTCTAAAAAACAAACTGCATACTACAAGAGTTATAATTGACCATATAATTGAATATTGAGGGCTATACATTAATGCAAGTAATGTAACCAGTACTGTAATCGGAATTATAAGAGGAAGAACCTCTATTGTTGATCTTTTTAATGGCGGTAATTCGGATTTATCAAGCCCTTTAATCCCAAGTCTTCTGGCTATTATTTCAACAACCAAAAACATTCCCGCAAAATAAAAAAAAGAAGGAAGGAATGCAGCTACGCAAACATTCCAGTAAGCATTTCCCGTATATTCGGCAATTACAAATGCCGCAGCGCCCATTATAGGCGGACTAAACTGTCCTGCTGTAGAAGAAGTTGCCTCAATTGCTGCTGCCATACGCTTTTTAAAACCCATTGAAACCATGAGTGGTATAGTTACAGATCCTGTAGTTGCCACATTACCGCTGGCGCTTCCTGAAACCATTGAAACTATAGCGGTTGAAACAACACATACTTTTGCCGGCCCGCCTATCCTGTTCCCGGCAATTGATTTTGAGAAATTCATAAAAAGAGCTGTTGCATTAGACATTTTCAAGAAAGCGGCAAATAGCATAAAAAACACTATTTGCGTTGCTCCAATAGCCATAATATTACCCATCATCCCTTCCGTTCCTATTACAAGATGAGTAACGAGTTCTCTTGGTTCAAAACCAATATGAGCAAATGCCCTTGGCATATATGGCCCAATAAAACAGTATATAATAAAACAACCGGAAATTATTGCCATAGGTATCCCTATTGCTCTTCTTGTTGCTTCAAATGCTATTAAAACAAATATAAATGCGGCAATTGTTTCATAATCAGATGGAGAGGGATTAATATAACAAAGATATACCCACCTCTTACTTGCCCACACCGTAAATCCTATTACAAATAGTATCAATGCTAAATTTAAGGATGTTTCGGCCTTAGGGTATTTTTTAAAAAAACCGGAAGGATATAGTATAAGTGTTATTATGAACATTAACATCAAATGAACAGGTCTTTGGATATGGGGAGGAAAGGCGTTAAAGAGCACCTCATAAACAGGAATACCGGTTACAACTACACCGCAAACAAAAATTATTCCTTTTATAATTTTTTTGTTAATATATGAAGTTACTCCTCTTATATCATTTTCATCATATATATTAACGCTGCCTTGTTCATCAGGTAATTCCGGTATTTCTCCGGCTTCATTTTTATCTGACATTTATACAATATACCTCCGGCTTTTTCTGCTACTTCATCAAGCCAATTTCTTTAAAATATTTAAGCGCGCCGGGATGAATGGGTATTGGAATTCCTGCCATTGGATTTTCTTTGTTAATCCACGGCATATTTGAGGGGAGAGCTTCTGTAAGAAAATTCCAGTTTTCATACCATACCTTTGTAAAAAGATATGCCTGATCATCAGGCATTGAAGACAAACAAATTGTAAAATATGGAGATACAAACTGATCATTATCTTCTACGCCAAATTCACTTCCAAATGGCTCATAGTAATAAAAGGGGTACTTTTGTAACCATGGTTCAATATGTTTAAGGTCGCCAAAAATAAATTTTACTTTTCTTGAAGCAGTCATTTCTTTCAAGTTCGCATGACCATGTCCGAATGCATAAATAAGACAATCTGCATTTTCATCAATAAACATTCTTGTAGCATCATTTTTCATTATTCTGTAAATTCTTGAAGTTTGCGTTGTTATACCATGCATGGTTAAAAGCTCTATAAAAGCTTCGCCGCTTGGCTCTCCATCAACATAAGTTGCAATGCTTTTGCCTTTTAATCCATAAAGATCTTTAATACCTGATTTTTCATGTACTATAATATTATAAACACCTGGCCATAATCCAAACAAAGCTCTTACTTCAATAGGTTTTTCCCATTCGCCTTCGCCTTTATAAGCAGAATATGTAGCAAGTCCATCAACAAATGCAAGGTGGGCTTTCCCTTCTACCATTCTCGCAATACTTTCATTTGTAAGCCCCGGTGATGCGCTATTTGTCGCAATAAATTTTGTATTGTCTGTTATAATTTTTGCCCATGCAGCGCCGCCTGCATACCAGGATCCACCAATTGCAGAAGATTTAATCTGAATAAATTCTTTTTTCACTTCCTTTTTACATGCTATAAATAATGAGGCTGAAAGAAAAAGAAGAATCATAATGAATAAAAAGCTTTTCTTTATCATTTATTTCCCCCCGGAAAAATTCCAATAAAATATTGTATCCTACATTAGAAAAAAGAACATGGTAATTTTCTGGCTTTTTAAAGAAAAACTATTAATTTATGCTATATCTTTCAGACTCTGCATAAAATCATCCAGATGTTTTTAATTAATTTTTACCACTTTATACAACTCAATTTGACTTATTTTTTTTGTACAGATATTATCATATAGACCTTAAAGCGCAGAAATCTGGCGCGCCGTAAAGCGCTGATGCAGAGTAAAAGACTTTGTGACCAGGCATTATATGCTTATTTATGACTTAGGGGGATTTAGTGAGAATCGATGTGCATACTCATGCTTTTCATCATAAAATTGCTGCAAAAGCAACAGAACAGCTTTTAAAACATTATAAACACCCTGTTTCGGGAACAGGGACAAAAGAAGACCTTATCTCTTTTTTGGATAAGGCAAAAATAGAAAAATCATTTGTTTACAGCGCAGCAACAATTCCCGAACAGGTAGTGCCTGCCAATAATTGGGCAATTTCACTTTCCGAAAACCCGAGGTTTGTCCCTTTTGGAACTCTACACCCGGATTACAAAGAATGGGAAAGCGAACTTGACAGGCTTGAAAAACATGGTATAAAAGGGCTCAAATTCCATCCGGATTTTCAGAATTTTAATCTTGATTCAAAAAGAATGTTTCCTATATATGAAGCTGCTTCAGGAAGGTTTATTGTAACTTTTCATATAGGAGATATTCATCATCCTGATAAAAACCCTTCGTCTCCACAAAAATTCGCAACCATTTTGCGAAACTTCCCAAATCTTACTGCAATTGCCGCACATTGCGGAGGGTTTGCCCACTGGGAGTGGGTTAAAGAATCATTATCAGGTTTTCATTTTTATATGGATACATCAAGCACATTGAGATTTATTTCTGACCAGCTTTTGAATGAAATTCTTAATGCTTTTCCCGAAGATTTTTTTCTTTTTGGGAGCGATTACCCGCTGGGGGATCCTGTTACAGAGATAAGGCTGCTGGAAGAAAAAGCAAAATTCTCCGAGGATAAAATCGAAAGGCTGCTTCAAAGAGGGGCAAAATTATTGGAGTTGTAAAAGTTTGGCAATAAAAAGGGGGCTGTTACGCAGACCCCTTTTAAAAATAATTATCTAATAATTATTCATAGCTTATAATTTTCCAATCATCCTTTCCATCTTTACCTTCATTTTTCAAAGTAAAAATCCAGTTGGATTTTCTTGCTTTTCCGGTTATAGTTACAGACCTTGTTGACCTAATACCTGAAACACTTACATCATAATCTTTTGCCGGAGGGAAAGTTACTTTTAATGTGTTTTCATCTCCATTATAAAATGGAGATGAGGAAGAAAAATGTTTTTTATAAATACCGTGCCTTGGCGGTGGATT
>WRFK01000091.1 GCA_009778835.1 Spirochaetaceae bacterium | reverse complement strand
TTTACAGAAACAATTACTATTGAACAATTTGACCAGGCAATTCTTCCAATTCTTTCAGGTTTTGCTCTTGGAATGTCTTCTATAGCGCTTTTTGCAAGAGTAGGCGGCGGAATTTTTACAAAAGCTGCTGACGTTGGAGCTGACCTCGTTGGAAAAGTTGAAGCAGGAATTCCGGAAGATGATCCAAGAAACCCCGCTGTTATCGCAGATAATGTAGGCGATAATGTAGGCGATGTTGCCGGTATGGGTGCAGACCTTTTTGAATCTTATGTAGCAGCTCTTGTTGGAGCAATGATTCTTGGAGCTGTAATCACTGTTGAGACAGTTTCTATGCAATTTAAGCTTATTTTCCTTCCAATTGTTCTTTGTGTTGTAGGTATTGTATGTTCTCTGGTTGGTATTTTAACTGTAAAAGCAAAACCAGATTCAAATCCTCAGACAGCTCTCAATATGGGAACTTTTATAGCAGCAATTCTTACAACAGCATTGACCTTCCCGGTCTGCTACTACTTCTTTGCAGGCGAAACATTCAATAATGGGGCAGGATATCTCCATATAAGTTTTGCATCTATTATTGGTCTTGCAACAGGTGTAGGAATCGGACTTATTACAGAATTTTTTACAGGAACACATAAAAAACCTGTTGAATCAATAGTTAAAGCATGTGAAACAGGGCCAGCAACAACAATCATCACAGGTATTGGCGTAGGTATGCTTTCATGCTTACCGGCAGTTGTTCTTGTTACAGCAGCAATTATTTCAAGTTATTTATTGGCAGGACTTTATGGTGTTGCTATTGGCGGACTTGGAATGCTTCTTACCCTTGGTATACAGCTTGCTGTAGATGCTTATGGTCCTGTTGCAGATAATTCGGGCGGTATGGCAGAAATGGCAGGATTTCCAAAAGAAGTAAGAGTTATTACAGATAAACTCGATGCAGTAGGAAATACAACCGCAGCTATTGGAAAAGGGTTTGCAATTGGTTCTGCAGCTCTTACAGCTATTGTACTTTTTTCAACCTTTAAAGAAATAATCGGTGCAAAATCTATTGATATCACCAATATCTTTGTTGTTGCAGGTATTATATTTGGAGCAGTAATTCCTTACCTCTTCTCTTCTCTTGCAATGACAGCTGTTGGAAAAGCAGCTTTCTCAATGATTGAGGAAGTTAGAAGGCAGTTTAGGGAAAAACCCGGTATTCTTCAGGATAAAGAACTTCCTGATTATAAAAGATGCGTTGATATTAGCACAGCAGCAGCATTAAAGAAAATGTTACTTCCTGGTGTTATTGCAGTTGCTACACCTGTTATTGTAGGATTTACTATTGGTGTAGAAATGCTTGTGGGAGTGCTTATTGGTGTTACAGCATCCGGAGTTGTTCTGGCAGTTTTTATGGCAAACAGCGGCGGCGCATGGGACAATGCAAAGAAAATGATCGAAGCTGCAAAAGATGGCGGAAAAGGTTCACCTGCTCATAAAGCTGCAGTTGTAGGCGATACAGTTGGCGACCCGTTCAAAGATACAGCCGGTCCTTCATTAAATACATTGATGAAACTTATGTGTATAGTATCTATTGTAATTGCTCCAATGCTTAAAAACTTTTGGGGACTTTAATATTTAAAGTATAAGGCCTTTTAGACCTTTTAAAACAATGAGGGCTGTCCTGGCTTAATCCGGGACAGCCTTTTTTTATAATAATTAAATAAAAATATTGAATTTTACAAATTATTTTACTATCTTGAAACCATGAGTATCAAACATCTTTTAAGTGAAATAATCCCCGAAATATCAAATATGCTTGAAAAAAGCATTAAAGAGGATTATCACGTAGCAGTTGGAGAGGAACTTGGAAGATCGGGAAGAGAGGGAGTTTATGATATACTTGATGCCCTGCTTTCTGTTCTTTTTCCAGGTTGCTTTAGCGAAGATAATATTTCGATCGAAAATATAAATCAGTATATTAGTGAACAACTCCGTTATGTAAGTTACAGATTTATTAAGCATTTAAAAGATAGTTTTAACTATATGTGCATTGACCAAAAATGTAAGGATTGCGACTGCGAACAGCGGGCAGGAAAAGTTCTTTCAGATCTTATAAAAACCTTGCCTGAAATAAGGAAAATTCTTATTACAGATATAAGAGCTGCAAAAGATGGCGATCCTGCAGCAACATCGCTTGATGAAATAGTTTTAAGTTACCCATATATCGAAGCAATTGCGACCCATAGAATCGCGCATGAACTTTATAAAAGCGGTGTTCCGATAATCCCGCGGATCATGTCTGAAAAAGCGCACTCAAAAACAGGAATCGATATACATCCGGGTGCAAAAATCGGAGAAAGTTTTTTTATTGATCATGGAACAGGAGTTGTTATTGGAGAAACAGCCACAATAGGAAACAGGGTAAAACTTTACCAGGGGGTAACTCTCGGAGCTTTATCTCCTTTTGATAAAGAGGGGAATCCCAGAGTTGGAGAAAAAAGACATCCGGATATTGAGGATGATGTGATTATATACGCAAATGCTACAATTCTTGGAGGAAAAACTGTTATAGGAAAAGGTTCTATAATAGGAGGCAATACATGGGTTACCAGCTCTGTAGCGCCGGGAAGTGTTATATATAAGAATTAAAAAAAGGGTTATCAATTTTGATAACCCTTTTTAATCAATCGACTTTTTAGTTTTCACTCCGGTGAAAACTGATCTTTTGATACGCCGCATATAGGGCAGAGCCAATCATTTGGTATTTTTTCAAACACTGTTCCAGCCGCTATTTTATTGTCAGGATCACCTGTTTTTTCATCATAAATATAACCGCATACATCACAAACATATCTTTTCATTTTATACCTCTCCTATTTATTTTAGCTTTTCCACAAAAAATGAAGATTGCAGTACTCGCGCGCAGAAACTTTATCAGCTTTTACAGAAAATTCCGCAACAGGTTGATCTCCGGGTTTAAAGAATTTTTTGTATGAAATTCCATCTGCAATAAGCTCAATCCATTCAACATAATGGGTATCGATCATTGGATGGATCGTGCTGCCTACTGTGACTTTATAACCACTGGCAGTTTTTTCGATCATGGGAACATGTTTCTCTTTTGAAGAATCTGCTGCCTGCTCTTGAAGCAGGTTCATATTTTTTCCGCAACAAAGAACATTTCCGCCGCCTGCATGAAGAACTTCAATAATATTACCACAAAGATCGCATTTATATATTTTAAATCTTTCAGCCATAAAATATCTCCCTCCTCAACAATTTTAAAGCATCTCTTTTTAATTATATATCATAAACTACAAAATATACACTTATTTTTCATCAAAAATTTCAAAATATTCTTAATAAGATTTTTAATTCCCTATCATTTTTTTTAATGTTTCCATTGTTAAATCAGGATGAATCCCAAGTCTTGTAAGGCTAAAATCAAACTTTACAGGATCTAGTTTATCATATTTCCTTAAACCTTCTGTTATCTCAATTGCTTTTTTAAGTGAAGAAGAAGGTTTTTTTATAAAACCAAGATATGTTCCTATCTGCATCATATGTGTATCAAGCGGAACAATCAATTTGCTTTTATCTATAAAATCCCACCCACCTGGGTCTATTTCATCACTTCTTGCCATCCATCTTAAAAATAGATTAAAGCGTTTAAAAGGGCTACCTTTCCATGATTCTGTAATTAGTATTCCAGGGTTAGATTGACAATTTGCCAAAAACTCTTTGTTAAAAGAATGTATTGCATTAATATAAGAATCTTCTGTTTTATATTTTTTTCTAAAACAATCTCCTACAGAGCCATACTTATTGATTATAAAATTTATGCCAGATAAAAATCCTGCGATATGGGATGTTTTAAAAAAACGGTAACTAAATCCATCAAATATTTTTTCGAAATCTTTGTACTTTAAAGATTTTACTTCTATAAAAAGCGAATCAAACTTTGAAAGTATTTTATCAACTGCATTCATGATAAGGTTTACCTGACCAAGGGCAAGTGAAGATGCAATAAGTCCTGCTACTTCGCGATCTTTTAATTTGTTGTAGTTTCTTACAAAAACAAGAGGGTCGGGATTTATGTATTCAGGTTTGTGGTATGTTTTATATATTTCATTAAGTAAATATTTTATTTTATCAGCTGCCATGTTTTAATGAGTGTCTCCACTTTGTGTTTGTTTAACGCTAAACAAGTGGCAGGTATTTGTCAAGACGTACACTGTCCGTCATTGCGAGTCGCTATTAACCTCCCTGTCATTGCGAGTCGCTATTAACCTCCCTGTCATTGCGAGTCGCTATTAACCTCCCTGTCATTGCGAGCGTAGCGAAGCAATCCACCTTCACTATAAACTACATGAACACCATTGAATAAGGAGGCATAAAAATTAGGTACCCCTCCGGCGGCTCTCCAAAAAACCACAACAGCGACATCCATGTCGCATTTTGGCACGCGGCACCCCGCGCCAATCGCCATCCGTGGCTAGCGCGGGATGCAGCATCCGTGCCGCGATCCATGCCGCAGTCCCCATTTTTTTAAACACCTCTAACATCGACATCTATGCTGCAATCTTGCCTATGGCTGAGCCGATTAATTCCCAGCGCTGTCCGCCATCCTTGGCTAGCGCTGGGCGCGACATCCATGTCGCAGCCTCGCTTCTGTGCGGGAGACGCTCGACGTCTCAACCTTCGGCTATTCTTCTTATCTCATAATCTCAATTATTCATTTCATAAAGTGTCAATCATGGATAAACAACGTCAGCGGCGCACCAGCCGGAAGCCAAAGTAGCTGTCCCTGTGCCAAGGGTTTCTTAAATTCCGAAAGGCCGAACGAGCATCCCGAGCCGGATCGAACCAACCCCCGCCACGCCCCACCCGGCTAAAGCCAGAAGCAGGCCCTTTGGGGTCTGTAACTGCTCCGCCATCATCATCATCATACCAATCCCAACACCATTCCCAAACATTCCCATGCATGTCATATAATCCCCAAACATTAGGTAATTTCTTCCCTACTTCATGGGTCGAACTGTTTGAATTGGCACTATACCAAGCTATAGGACTAACAGGATCAAATTGCCAATCATTACTCCCATTATTAAATGCTGTTGTTGTCCCTGCTCTACAGGCATATTCCCACTCTGCCTCTGTAGGTAGTCTATAGCCATTTGCAGTATAATTCATTATTACAGCAGCCCATGTTTCATCAATCCATGTTGGTACAGTACCCCATTCATCTGGATTATTTGTCCCTAATATCGTGTATACTGGATTAAGCCCTTCTATAATACTCAACTTATTGCAAAAAACTATTGCATCATACCAGCTTACCTGCTCCACAGGGAGTTTGTTTGAATTCCCCTCCGGAGATGTCGTAAAATCACTTGGATTACTCCCTATTACCGCCAAGTACTGCTCCTGTGTTACCTGATACTTACTCATATAAAACCCTCTGGTTAGCTTTACTTGATGTTGAAATTCATCATAGTTACGCCCAATCTCTCCACCAGGACTGCCCATAATAAAAGTTCCGGGCCGTATCCAAACTACTTCGATAATGGATTTCTTCTTGAACAAGGGATCAAGGATATCTACCATCCATGGGTTTTCGCAGCCAATAATCATAATTGCTAAAGCAATTAATAAAATTAACATCAGTTTCTTTTTCATATTAATTCCTTTTCTAGTGAGTAAAAAATGGGAGAAATTTTTTTTGTGAAATTAAAAAAATCTGTAAGTTTATGAGAGAGAGAGAGAGAGAGAGAGAGAGAGCAATTTTTGTGCCAAGTGAACAAAAATTATTATTATTTTTTAAAAAATCACTCTTTTTCATACTTTTATTGTACAACATGACTAATTTAAAGACAATTCATTTAATTATCAAATAATTCAATTTAGACATTTTCAAGTTGCAGAATGAAGAAACGCGAACTGTCCCCACTGGTTGTCATCAATTGCGCAGTCCATAGTGCTTAAGCGAGGCTGCGACATGGATGTCGCGCCCAGCGCTAGCCATGGATGGCGGACAGCGCTGGGAATTAAGCGGTTCGTTATTCTGCCTACTCACATATTCCATTTGAGTTAATTTTATCTTCATGTAAAATTAATATAAATAAATTGTCCGTGGGGTTTGTGAGGTTCGTGGTAGAAATTTCAGAAACTTTTGAAGCAACCTGCATATTCATGCTGTATATAATTATTATGCAGACAAACAGAAAATTTAAAGATAGCGTATTCACTTCTTTATTCAGTACCCCCGATGTCTTAAGGGAGTTATACTGCGCTCTTAAAGGGATCTCTCTTCCTAATGATATTCCTGTTTCCATAAACACACTGGAAAATGTATTGTTCATGGATACCTACAATGATATCTCTTTCGAGATTGGCGGGAAACTTGTTATTCTAATTGAACATCAAAGTACTATTAACCCTAATATGGCATTCAGGCTATTTCTTTACATAGCCCGAATATTTGAAAAAAAGAT
>WRFK01000090.1 GCA_009778835.1 Spirochaetaceae bacterium | reverse complement strand
CATGATGTTTTTTATCTCAGAGACAGCACTCTCCGAAGCTATTGTAACTCTTCTTCCTTTTGCGCTTCCGGGTTCTTTGCTTCTTGCTTTTCTTGTTTTAACTGTAAAAGATCATAACAAGCTGTGGGTGATTAAGCAGCAAAATGACAAAACCCGAAGAAAATAGCGGAAAATCGGGGCAAAGAAAAATTGTCTCTGAAACACAAAACAATATAGTTTATACGCGCATAACAAATTTTCAGGGAGAGTTGCTTGAGCTTATTTTTGATAATGCCAAAAACGAGGCGCTCCTTATATTTAAAGGAGAAGAAGCCAACCTGAAGGGACAAGAAACAGCATCAGGAACAAAATATAGTAATGACCAATATCTGTTTATTCAATGGAAAGAAGAAATAGAATTAAAAAAAGATGGGAAAACCATTTTTAAGTATTAAGTCAACAACATATAATATTTATTAAAAATTTTTCCCCATAAATTATTTTATTTTTTTGAAATCATAAAAAACTCTATAAGAACTTCGCCTCCAATAGCAAATAAAAAAAGAGACAATGAATATTTAAATCCAAATATTATTCCCAAAGTAACAACCAGAGCAATTGTAAATAACCATAATGCTCCAGACAACAACCCTCTTTTCATGGCAACTTTAGAGTTATTATATAATTCGCCATGTTTCTTCATCCATTCATTTTGCTGCTTAATCACCCACAGCTTGTTATGATCTTTTTCAGTTAAAACAAGAAAAGCAAGAAGCAAAGAACCCGGAAGCGCAAAAGGAAGAAGAGTTACAATAGCTTCGGAGAGTGCTGTCTCTGAGATAAAAAACATCATGGAAAAAATAATTAATCCAAAAAGTATAGCTCCTATTGAAACAACATAAAAAAGAGTTCTTTTCCACGACAAAGGATATCTTCTGGCTGTTTCCTGCGTTAGCCCCATAAATGAAAGCCCGCAAACAGGTATTATAACAAACAGGATCAATGTCCCTAACCCTGCCAAAGGATCATTGGATTGTAAATACGAATAAACCGATAAAACAATTCCAAGCACAAGGAGACCTCCAAACAATACATATAAAATTGCTCTTTTTGTACTTATATAATTTCTTGTTCCAAGATACATATCTTCAAAAACTTCTTTTCTTTTTTTAAGACTAAGCTGCTGAGCTATTTCCGAAATATCGGTCAATTCAGCAGTTGCTTTTTCCCGGGCATCCTGTTCAGAAGCTCCTTTTGATTGCAGATAACTAATTCTATCTTTTAAGTTTGATTCGAGTTCTTCTTTAAAATCCGACAATGTTTTATCATTTTCATAATCCAAAAATAATTTATCGATATATTCCTGAGTATTCATCTCTGTTCCTCCAAAAGATTATTAAGAATTCTTTGTGTAAATGCCCAATCTTTTTTATTTTGCATATATAATTTTTTTCCTTTTTCTGTAATATGATAATATTTACGCCTGCCTCCCAGAGTTTCATCGCCCCAATAGGCTGAAATATATCCCTCTGCCTCAAGCCGCTTATAACTTGAATATAAAGTTGTTTCTTTTAGCTCATATTCTTCATCTGTTTTTTCGAGGATCGTTTTATAAATTTCAAATCCATATTTGTCTCCTTTCCAAAGTATCCCAAGGACAATTGTATCTGTATGTCCCCGCAACAGATCTGATGATAATTTCGCATCCATAATATCACCTCTTTTTAAATATCTTGTCCCCGCCTACCGGTAAGAAACTCCCAACCATTTGCGCATAATAAAAAACTTGCTTTGGGATCGATATACTGATTGTCATAATATACCATATATCATAGTACTACGACTGTCAAGTATTATTTAAAATATTTTTCCTGTTCATAGTTTTTTTATTATTCTTGTGCTATGCTTTACTTTATGAATCAGACAAAACTCGACAAACTGGTGGATATCCTTAAAGAGGCGCCGGATGAAGTATTTATTCAGCCCCATAATGTGCCGGATCCGGATGCTATTGCTTCCAGCCTTGGCCTGTACTACCTACTTTCTCAGCGGGGGATAAAAAAACTCGCCATTGTTTATGATCAGGAGATTGAAAAAGCCAATTCCCTCAAGATGCTTGAAATGTTTAAGGTTCCAATTATCCATGCTTCAGAAGCTTTGACTCTGGGAACAGAGGACTGGGCAGTGCTGATCGATACCCAAAAAGGCAATTCCAACACCACCGACCTCCCAACCGATGAAGTAGCTGCGATTGATCATCATGAATTCAAAGGTGATATGGGTTATCGTTTTATGGATATACGCCCCAATGTGGGAAGCTGCAGCGCCATCATTGCAGATTGGTTTTTTGAAAACAACATTGAGCCTCCCAGGATAATTGCCACTGCTCTTCTTTACGGAATCTTTATGGATACAGATAACCTTACCAGAGGCGCTTCGGATTTTGATATCAATATGTTCTACCGGCTTTATAATATTTCCGACATCGATATGATTGTGGAGCTCAAGGGTAACGAACTTTCCATTAATGATCTGGATCTATATGCGGAAGCTTTTAAAACAGTAGAAACATACGATGAGCTTGCGTTTCTGCGTCTTAAAAATGTAAATGATTCTCTTCTTGGAGCTGCAGGAGATATTGTTATTAGTGTGGCAGGGATAGAAGTCGTAGTTGCATACGCTGTCCGGGAAAATGGAATAAAACTATCGATCAGGAGTACCTGCCAAAAAGTAAAAGCCAACAATCTGGTGAGATATCTGGTGGAAGGCTTTGGAGTTGGCGGCGGTCACGATAATATGGCAGGCGGGTTTATACCAAAAGAAAATCTAAAGCCTTCCCGTGGGTTAGATACTTTTATTAAACACCGGGCTATTGCGTTCTACGAGAAGTGCCTTACCTCCGGCGACAAATAAGTTTTGGAGCAACTCTATTTTTTAGCATGAGGCTATAATTTTTTTTGCTGGTATTATGCGTTTTTATACTTTATAGTTTGCATTATTTCGGTTATTTTTCTGCTGTAACCTGTTGATTTTATTCCCTTTGCAGAAAGCTCTTTAAATCCGCGTTCTCCCATATTGTAACAGATCAAAGCCTCGTGTAATTCATATTTTTTTAAATACTCACTAAGTATATATATTCCGGCATGGATATTTTGTTCAGGATTTAAAAAATCAGTAATTTCTAATTCTTTTTTTAATTTATCATGATTTATATTATTTATCTGCATTAAGCCATAATCAATAGTCCCATTCCTGTTGTTTTTATTTATTGAGTTAGCTATAAATTCACTTTCGTGCTTGATAACAGATAAAATCAGGACAGGATCCACTTCATACGCTGCGCATAAATCGATTAACGTATCCTGTATTGTTTCTTCCAGCGGAACATCAAAATATTTTCTCTCATCTATTTTTTCGTTTTTTACAAAAAATAAAAGAATTGGAAAAAGCAGAAATGTAAAAAACAAAATAAATACTTTATAATTATAATTCAAAACCATATCACAAAAAATTATTATTCCTGCAACAAGTTAGCAGCAGGTCATATTCCTCCCAGTTTAATAGCAGCTTGTTTTGGCTTTTTGGCTCTTTTTATACAATTCTGTTGAGTTGCCAATAAGCAATTTCAAGGGCTTTTTAATATCATGATTTTTATTATTTAGTCAATAGGTTGGTATTTGTAATTTATTTGATATAAAAAAGATAATTTGTATTAATTTTAAATAAGGATAGGTAAAAAAAAGGGCTGCCATTATTATAAGACAGCCCTCACATAATTTTTTCATTAATTATAGCACACGATTTAGAAACCAAAGAAATTTGAAATAAAACCATTTTTTGCTTATATTATAAATAGACAAAAAGGAGACACAAATGTCTTTATTTCATATTTTAGTTGGAGCTGCTGCTTTAAAGGTACTGGCAGCTAAAACACCGGATAAAAAGGATGAAGAAATAGATGATATACTTGAAAAATTAAGTGAAGAAGATAATATAAAAACAAAGAAAGAAGTTGAAAAGAATATAGAAAAAGCATTTGCTAATACACTTGCTAATAGGTTGTTTGGTTTTGTGCTATTTTGGATTCAACTTACTGTTTCAATCTATCTTATCTTTTTTAAAGAAGCATATTCATATCCTATATTAGCAATAGTTATGTCAATTATTTCTTCATGTATTTTAATTAGAATATTATTAAAACCTCTTGTAAAATATGAAAAAAATACTTTTACTCTTTTTATTATTTTTTGTTTAATTTCTTTAGCAATATTTATAACAGGATTTTTCCTAGGATCGTTTATAAAATGGCTTTATTGCACAATTTGGGCTGTTAACTTTATTTTATTATACGACTCTTTTGCAATTCTTATTAAAGAAATACAGTCAAAAGTTGGTTTTAATTTCAGTGCTACGGGATATTTTCATATAATATTATTTGTTTCTGTAGGTTATTTATTATTATTTATAATAGAATGGATGTTTTATTTTTTGTTCCTTTTATAAAAAATAGATTCAAAAAGGAGATACAAATGTCTTTACTTCATTTTTTAGCTGGAGCTGCTGCTGCGAAGATACTAACGTCTAATAATCCAGATACAACAGAAAAATCTCATTATGAAGATCCCTATGGTCGTAAGTTTTTTGTAGATATTCCAGATGATAGTTTTTCAGCAAGAAGACCAAAAACTTATATTTTTTTATTTTGTGCTGCAATATTTGTTCCTTCAGCTATTATTGCCATATTTATAATTAAATTATTTTATTCATAATGCATATTTCAATGAGGATAGGTTTTAGGCCACAAATCCTCTGTACTATCAGATACTCAAAAGACAATAGTTATCTTTAGGACAAGAGCAAGTGCCTGCACAGAACGCGGCATTGAACTACAGACACGTAGATTTTCAGTCTACTGTTTTACACGCGCTATCCTATTAGTATGATTAGAATGTATTAGAATGTATTAGAATTGATTAGTAAGCAGGAGCAAGAAATGATGGTAATAATTGCTGATGGTATTACCTGCAGAGCAATATAGATAATAGCTATTAGTCCAATGCTAAATCCTATACATACATAATTATTATCTGTTTAGCTGAAAATTCTGAATTTTTATCGTAAAATTTCTTCTCTTTTTTATTCTACCGAATTCAGCTCATTTAGCACTAATATCTTTGCAGCAGCACCAGCTAAAAGTGAAGCAAGACATTAATTATCTCCTTTAAAAATCTATTTATAATATAATTAAATATATATTTTTTTCCAAATTTTTTCATTTTTTTCTGATTTTTAATAGCCAAATATTTTTTTTAAACAAATAATAATTATATGGAAAGCAAATATGCAATTGAAGCAGTTTTAATTTGGTAAAAGTTGTATTGAAAAATATGTATAATATTTCTCTTTCCTTAAAATACTTGCTTCAATCCATGTGCTTACAAAAAGAATTTTATCTGATTGCTTTTTTGCATATCAAATACAACATACTTGTATATATTAACCCTTTGGGTTAATATATATTGACAGGGAGAGGATTTGGATATATCATTTAAGAGTAAAAAGTTAAAAAAAGAGTTAAATGAGGAAAAACAGCTTAAGAAAGTTCATGGAGAGATCCGGGCAAATAAAATTTGTATTCGTCTGGCTGAACTTAGGGCAGCATCTTGTTTATATGACTTTTGGCCCCCAAAAACTCCTCCTGAGCGATGCCACGAATTGACAGGAAACCGAAAAGGGCAGTTATCAGTTGATTTGGATCACCCGTATCGGCTCATTTTTGTTCCAAATCATATTCCGGTTCCACGAAAACCCGATGGCGGACTTGACTGGAAGCAAGTAACAGCAATTACTATTTTAGAAATAAAGGATACACATTGAATAACTTTCAAACAGCAAATGAATATACTCCCGATTATCTGGTTACTCCAGGAGAAGTTCTTGAAGATTATCTTGAACAAGCAGGACTTACTCAAGCTTCTCTTGCAGAACGTACAGGTTTATCAAAAAAAACAATCAACGAAATAATCAAGGCAAAATCAGCCATAACAGCTGAAACTGCATTAAGACTTGAACGTACTTTGAATCGTCCTGCACATTTCTGGAGTAACCTTGAAAGGCAGTATCAGGAAGACAAAACACGGCTTGATGATAAAAAACGATTAGAAGAAGATTTACATTGGCTTGATATTTTTCCGGTAAATGAAATGGCAAAACGAGGGTGGATAGAAAAATCCAATGTAAAAACACAAAAACTTAAAGCAATACTACATTTTTTTGCCGTAGCATCTGTGGCACAATGGGAAAAAATATGGATTCGCGAATTACAGGTTATCTACCGCAAAACAGAAAATTCTAAAAAAGATGTTGGCATAATTTCAGCATGGCTGCGCCAGGGAGAAATTGTCGCACAAAGCCAAAGCTGCTCTCGGTTTGACAAACAGAAATTTCGCAATAGCCTTGCAGAAATCCGCAGCCTTACAACAGAAAAAGACTTTACTCAAAAACT
>WRFK01000089.1 GCA_009778835.1 Spirochaetaceae bacterium | reverse complement strand
GGCTTTGGTACAACTATTGGAAATACTTTGCGCAGAATCCTTCTTTCCTCATTACAGGGTTATGCAATAACTGCTGTAAAATTTACAAGTTATGATAGCGATGGAAATCCACATATCATATCCAGTGAATTTGAATCAATACCAGGTGTTGTGGAAGATACTCCTGAAATTATCAACAATTTAAAGCAACTTAAAATCAAGCTTGAAGATGATCTTGAACAAAAAATAATAATGCTTGAAAACAGAAGAGATGGCGAATTATTCGGCAAAGATTTTGAAGTTGATACGCAGGTAAGCATTTTAAATAGTGACTTTAAAGTTGCTACTTTAATGAAAGATGCAAATGTTGATATTGAAATTCAGATTGATCTTGGAAGAGGATATATACCTGCCGAAACAAATGAGAAGTATGTTGAAATTATCGGAACAATTCCGATCGATGCAATATTTTCTCCCATAACACGTGTAAAATACTCAATTGAGAATACAAGAGTTGGCTATAGAAACGACTATGACAAACTCATTCTCGAAGTTTGCACAGATGGGACAATAACTCCGGAAGATGCAATTGCGGAAGCTGCGAAAATCGCAAAAGATCATTTTACAATCTTCATAAATTTTGATGAAGATATGGTCAGCGGAGAAGATGATATTGACGAAGAAGAGGAAAGAATAAGAAAAATTCTTGAAACTCCGGTAGATGAGCTTGAGCTTTCTGTAAGATCGAGTAATTGTCTTAAAAATGCCAATATCAGAACTATTGGAGAACTTACTTCAAGAACAGAAGAAGATATTGCAAAAACAAGAAATTTCGGAAAAAAATCTCTGCAGGAGATAAAAGAAAAACTTAAGGAGTGGAATCTTGAACTTGGTATGGCTGATTACAGCTCATTAAGATTTAAAGTAACTCCAACTAACCAAAAGGAAGACGAGGATGAATCATAAAATTGGTTTTAACAGATTAAGTAGAAAAAGTAACCATAGAAAAGCTATGACAAGAAATATGGTTACCTCTATATTTAAATATGAAAGAATTAAAACAACAAAAGCAAAAGCTCTCGAAGTTCGCAGAAAAGCGGAAAAAATGATTACAAGGGCAAAAGTTGATTCTGTTCATAATAGAAGAATTATAGCAAAAGATATTGCTGATAAAGCTATTCTTGTAAAACTTTTCACAGATATAGCTCCCAGATTTAGCAAAAGAAATGGCGGTTATACAAGAATTTTGAAACTTGGAAGAAGACTTGGCGATGCAGCAGAACTGGTTTTTCTTGAGTTGGTAGAAAGAAAAGAAAAGGAAGCCAAAGGCAAGAAAAAGAAAGAAGCAAAAGAGGGCAAAGAAGTAAAAGAGAACAAGGAAACAAAGGAAGAGGTTAAATCCGCTAATACTTAATACCATTTTTTAGCATTGAGAAAATATATATTTTTTAATATAATATAAAGAGAGGTATTTACCTCTCTTTTTTTTTGCCGATAAATAATAAATAGGCCTCTATATTATAGCTATTTATAGACCTCTATTTGTTTTTGAAGGAGATAGTGCTTAGTTAAGATGGCAATTATTAAAAAAGCTGCAATAAGTTTGGTTATTACACTAATCTTATTCACAGTTTTTACTGTCATATCTTATTCTACTCTTTTTAATTTTATAGAATCAAAATTCTATAATAAAAAAATAATTGCCGAAGTAGAAACCAGAATAAACAATATTGAAAGTACCATAGAAGAATATGAAAATATTCGTCTTGAAATACTTATTGCTGTTTCAAATGAATCAGCAATAAGAAACAGTTTTCTTATAAATCAAAGCAGGGAAGATATTTTTAGAAGAGAAAATATTGTAAATTCTCTGGTTGAACGAAATATAGATTTTTATTTTATCAGAGTTATTGATGGTGACGGAAAAATCCATTACAGCAACAATCCCGCTGATATCCAATCGTCTGATGTTACAAGAATCTCCTATAGAGTCTCGGATGCGCGCGCAATTGAAAAATATAAAGAGGTTATTGATCTTGCAGATGATAAGCCCACCATTATTTTTAATGCAGAAGAAGATTGTAATATTTTCGTATCCTCTGTTTACAGTAATACAGGAGTAAAAAGAGGTACGATTCTGGTATATCTTACGGAAAATGACTTAAAGAATTATCTTATTCAAAAAAATCTTATTGAAAGAAATATTGCTGTAAAACACTTGGATCATAATAATATTGTTTTTAATATGCTTGATAGCAGCAGTTTTATTCTGGATGAATTAAAAACATATTGGGCACATAGACAAATAACAAATCCTTATAGCCTTTATTCCGATGCCGATGGAAACGGTTATTCTATTGTTACAAAAAAATGGAGATCTGGTTTTATAGGATATCTTATTCCTGATTTTCTTATAAAAATAAATGCCATCTATAAATACATTCTTCTTTTTTCGGCATTTTCAATTACATATATACTTTCTTTCTTATTGATGAATATAAGGCAGGATCAGGTTGTTGTTATTGCCGAAAGGGTAAAGCGGTTTCAGATAAATTTCCTTATTGAATATCTTGAAAATAAAAGTGAAGTAGAATGGAAACTGTGGAGAAAAGAGCTTGAAAGCCGAAAAGAAGAAGTACGTAAAGAATTTAAAAAAGGTATTGGCGGATTAAAAGGCGAAAAAGATAAGATTGTAAATGATCTTGTTGATAAAAGCTGGGAAGAAATAATAAGTCTTCTTGCAGGGCATCTTGATAAAAAAGCAGATAATAAAAACCTTATAACCAATCTTCAGGTTAACAATATTGAAGAAATAATCAGAAAAATTATTACAAGCGAAGATCTTATAAGAAGCAAAGGTGTTGGCGGCGCTATTCCAAAAACGCAAGCAGAAGTATCTCCTGCAGCAGCGACCACTGCAAGCAGCAAAATGAAGCCTGTCGAAGTTGAAGAGGTTCTCGAAGAAGCCGAAGCCCTTGATGAAGCAGAAGAGGTTCTTGAAGAGGCCGAAGCCCTTGATGAAGCAGAAGAGGTAGCAGAATCTGAGGACATGGAAGAAATAGAAGCGCTTGATGATTTAGAAGAAGCCGAAGCGCTTGATGATGCAGAAGAGGTTCTCGAAGAGGCCGAAGCCCTTGATGAAGCAGAAGAGGTTCTTGAAGAGGCTGAAGAGCCTTTGGAGGAATTAGCAGAGGGTGAATTACAACAAACAGAACCGGTAGATGAAGATAAAAAATTTAAAGAACTTATAACTGCTTATAAAGATTATGGCGAAGAAATTTTAAATGCAAATGAACTTCAAACTACCATTAAAGAGATTGAAAATAATATTGTTCCTATCAGCGATGGTGAAGATGAAGCAGACCTTGAAAAAATCACATCATTCAAAGATGAATTAAAAAATGGTGTTCATAGTGATAGTAAAGCAGATATTCCTGAATTAATCGAAGAAGTAGAAGAACTTGAAAATGAAGAAGCAGTAGATCTTGAAGATATTGAAGATCTTGATGCTGAAGAAGCAGCAGACGAAGCCAAAGATGTTAAAAAGATTAATAAATATCAGGACAAACCAAAAAGATATATTCCTGATTCTAAAGAAATTGAAAAACTTGAATCTGTAGAAGATTTTAAGCCGCTTGTTATAGAAGATGAATACGAAGATCTTGAACTTCTTGAAGAAGCAGAACTGGATCGAGATGATGATGAAGCAAAAATTGTAGAATATATAAAAAATGACATGGTTGGTATATATAGACCGAACTATATGTCCGATTCCTTTTATGCTCTGGTAAAAGAGGATAATTGCGTCTTTGTCGAAGAAACTTTAGCTTTAGTGGAAGAAATACCAGAGGTTAGCCTTGAGAAGGGTTCATCTTCTTTTTCGGAAAATATTGAAGCATTAAAACAAGAAGGACTTTTGGAAATATGGACAATAAAAGAGATCCTTGCAATGATTGGAAAAGAAGAAAAAACAGAGGATCTTGTAAAAGAAGAGTCTCCTATAATAGAAAAAGATGGAATTTATAAAATCAATGAAGAGTTATATAATGCTGCTGATAATTTAAAAGATTCCGAAGATTCCGAAGAAATGAATATTTCAGATCTTATTTGGGGCGATGAAATAGAGCTGCCGATCTTTTCAGATGTAACGGATGAATCTGTTGATAACTATGTTGATGATGAAAAAGATATCAGAATAAGAATAGATGAAGAATATGGTTTTTACAGTGATATTTCCTATGATCTTAATGAAGTTACCCCTATTGCAATTATAAAACTTTTATTTAAATTAACAAGAAAAATGGAATCTACATTTGCTGTTATTTTGGTACAGAATGATGAAGGATATTCCCCCGAAGTATCGGTAGGCCTTTTTAATAAGGATTATCCCGAATTACTTAAGATAAAAAAAGATTCGCTTCTTGCCAAAGAGTTGCTTGAAGAAAGAAAAATTTTATTTCTTAAGACGGATATTGATAAAATAGAAGAGCTTAAAGAAAAATTTTCTCCGGCTGATAGCAAAAAAATCAAAAACTTTTTGCTTGCTCCAATAAGATATAAAGACAAACAAGCCTATTTTGTAGCTGCTCCCAATGTAAAAGATTTTTCTTTGGATTTTATTGCAGTAGAACTTAAAAAATTACAGAAATAGTTTTATACCGAAAAATCACCATTTTTTGATAAAATCACTATATTATTAAGATTATTGACAATTACTATAAAAAATAGTTATTATTTTCTATTAAAATATAATGGAGGAAGACTATGCCAATTATTTATTATATAACTCTTCCTCTCATAGGTTTGATATTAGGTTGGATAATTCGGTGGTTATATGCAAGAGTTCAGCTCTCGTCATCAGAACAGAAAGCTGAGCGTATAAAACAAGATGCTGCTAAAGAAGCTGAGGCAAAGAAAAAAGAGTTGGTTTTGGAAACAAAAGACCAGCTCCTTAAAGAAAGAAATCAGCAGGAAAGGGAATTTAGGGAGAGAAGAGGCGAACTACAGCGTTTTGAAAGAAGATTACTTCAAAAAGAGGATAACCTCGATAGCAAAATAGGTCTGCTGGAGAAACAGGTGCAGGCAGTTTCAGACCGTGAGAGTAATATAGAGAAAAAAGAATCTTTTTTGGCTGACCAGGAAAAGGAATGGCAGAAAAAACTGGAAGAAATTTCAGGTTTATCTGCTGCGGATGCGAAAAAACTTATAATTGAATCTCTTGAGAATGAAGCAAAACACGATGCGCAGGCGCTTTTAAATAAGATTGAACAGGAAGCGCAGCTTGCTGCTGAAAAAAAGGCAAGAGAGATACTGGTTTCAACTGTTCAAAGAATAGCTACAGATGTAAGTTCAGAAGTAACAATAGCATCTGTAAGCCTTCCAAATGATGAAATGAAAGGGAGGATTATAGGCCGCGAAGGGAGAAATATAAGAACGCTTGAAACACTTACAGGCGTGGATATTATTATAGATGATACTCCCGAAGCAGTTGTTATATCCTGTTTTGACCCTGTTAAAAAAGAAATTGCAAAGATAGCTCTTGAACGGCTCATAATTGACGGAAGAATACATCCCGCAAGAATTGAAGAAATTGTTCAGAAAGTAAAAAAAGAGATAAACCAGACTATTTTTGAAGAAGGCGAAAAAGTTTTGTTTGATCTTGGAATTCATAATATGAGCCCCGAAGGGATAAGAAGCCTTGGCAGGCTCCATTTCAGGACAAGCTATGGACAAAATGTGCTGCAGCACTCAAAAGAGGTTGCTATAATAGCAAGCCTTATTGCATCGGAAGTTGGCGCCAATAAAGCAATAACAAGAAGAGCTGCGTTACTTCATGATATTGGAAAAGGGATAGAGACAAATGGCGATGCTAATCATGCAGAACTTGGCATGGAAGCAGCTAAAAAGATGGGAGAAGATGCAAGAATTATAAATGCAATTGGTTCCCATCATAACGACATTGACCCCTCATGCATTGAATCAATAATAGTGCAGATTGCAGATGCAATATCAGCTGCCCGGCCAGGCGCAAGACGTGAAACAATTGACAATTATATAAAGCGGCTTGAAAATCTGGAAAAAATCGCAATCAATTTCCAGGGAGTAGATAAAGCATATGCTATACAGGCAGGCAGGGAATTAAGAATTATTGTTAACAATGAAACTGTAAATGATGAACAGGCATCTGAGCTGTGTAAATCTATTGCAAAAAAAATTGAGTCGGAATTAAGGTATCCCGGAAGAATCAGAGTTACAATTATAAGAGAAACACGTATTGTAGAATATGCAAGATAATAAATTTAAAGTTCTGCTGCTCGGCGACGTCTATGGACAGGCCGGGTGCAGAGCTCTTTTTTTCAATCTTAAAGGTATAATAAAAAAGAAAAAAGCAGACCTCGTAATAATAAATGGAGAAAATTCCGCAGATGGTTTTGGAATTCTTCCCAAAACTGTGGAACAGCTTTTACAAAGCGGCGCAGATGTTATTACCACAGGCAATCATGTATGGCAAAAACCTGAAGGAGTACAGCTTTTAAGGGAAACTCCAAATGTATTGCGTCCTGCTAACTATCCGGAAGATGCTCCGGGAAATGGCTTTTTTATTATTGAAAAAGCAGGAGTCAAAGCTGCTGTTATAAATCTTGAAGGACGGGAAGGTAT
>WRFK01000088.1 GCA_009778835.1 Spirochaetaceae bacterium | reverse complement strand
CTTCCTCTTTGGGGAAAAATGCTTAATGTTGAAAAAACAAGAATAGATAAAGTTGTATCAAATGAGAAACTTACGCCCATAATAAATACTCTTGGAACAGGGGTAGGAACCGGATTTGACATAGCAAAGCTTCGCTATAATAAAGTTATAATTATGGCAGATGCTGATGTTGATGGTTCTCATATAAGAACACTTCTGCTTACATTCTTTTTCAGGTATATGAAAGAGCTTCTGGAAAAAGGGCATGTTTTTATAGCAATGCCGCCGCTTTTTAAAATCAGCTACAATAAAGTAATAAAATATGCTTACAACGAAGAAGATAAAAATAAATATTTAAGCGAGATCAAACAGCAGCTTAATATTTCTGAAGAAAAAATAAATGTACAAAGATATAAAGGTCTTGGCGAAATGAATCCGGATCAACTTTGGGAAACAACAATGAATCCGGAAACGCGATCAGTAATGCAGATCCGGCTGGAAGATGTTATAGAAGCAGAAACAATTTTTACAACGCTTATGGGCGAACAGGTTGAGCCAAGAAGAAAGTTTATTGAAGAAAATGCCCTTGCTGTAACAAAACTGGATGTTTAAATAGAAATATAGCTATATATGTTTTTCGCTATACTAGGAGAAAAAATTGTCAGATTTATCAGGCCGAGTTATTCCTGTTGCACTTGAAGATGAAATTAAAGACTCATATTTAACATATGCAATGAGTGTTATTGTCAGCCGCGCTTTGCCGGATGCCAGGGATGGTTTAAAACCAGTACACAGAAGAATACTTTATGCAATGAGTGAAATGGGCCTGCATTATGACAGGGATTTGAAAAAATGCGGAAGGATTGTCGGAGATGTTTTAGGAAAGTACCACCCTCATGGAGACCAGTCGATATATGATGCCCTTGTAAGGCTTGCTCAGGTTTTTTCTATGCGTTATACGCTTGTAAAAGGACAGGGAAACTTCGGATCTGTGGATGGGGATCCTCCTGCGGCAATGCGTTATACCGAAGCAAAAATGGAGAAAATCACAGAAGAAATATTAAGGGATATTAAAAAAGAAACTGTTGATTTTGGTCCAAATTATGATGATTCTCTTAAAGAGCCTCTTGTATTGCCAACAGCGTTACCCAATCTTTTAGTAAATGGAACAAGCGGAATTGCTGTTGGAATGGCAACAAATATGGCTCCCCATAATCTTACCGAAGTATGCAATGCTATTGTCGCTTATATAGCTAATCCGGAAATAGAATTAAAAGATTTAATGAAACATATAACAGGCCCCGACTTTCCCACAGGCGGCATAATACTTGGAAAAAAAGGGATCAAGGAAGCTTTTATTACAGGAAAAGGAAAAGTCACTGTAAGATCAAGATTTACCCTTGAAGTAAATGATTCAGGTAAAGAAAAGATTATTGTTTCTGAAATTCCTTATATGGTTAATAAAGCTAATCTGCTGATCAGAATAGCAGAACTTGTAAAAGAGAAAAAGATAGAAGGTATTTCGGACTTAAGAGATGAATCTGATCGCGATGGAATGAGAATTGTTATTGAACTAAAAAAGGGTGTAATAACCAAAGTAATATTAAATCAGCTTTTCTCCCTCACAAGCCTGCAGCAGAATTTCAATATAAACAACCTTGCTCTTGTTAAAGGGATGCCAAAAGTTTTACCGCTTAAAGAGCAGATTGAAATTTTTGTAGAACACAGAAAAGAGGTTATTATCCGGAGATCGAAATATGATCTTAGAAAAGCAGAAGAAAGAGCCCATATTCTTGAAGGCTTAAAAATAGCGCTGGATAATATTGATGAAGTAATAAGAATAATCAAAGAATCTGAAAATGTTGATACTGCTCGCGAAGGGCTCATGAAAAGTTTTGGCCTTTCCGAAATACAGGCGCAGGCAATTCTTGATATGAGGCTCCAGAAAATTACATCTCTGGAAACAAGAAAAATTATTGAAGAACTGGAAGAAGTAAAGGCTCTTATTAAATACTTAAAAGAACTTCTTGCAAGCGAAGAAAAAATATTAGCCCTTATTTCTCAGGAAACAACAGAAATAGCTGAAAAATACGGAGACAAAAGAAAGACAGAGATTGTTGCGGAAGAAGCAGAAGAGATAGATGTGGAAGATATGATCCAGAAAGAGGATATGGTAGTTCTTATTTCAAATAAGGGATTTATAAAGAGAATACCTGTTTCTTCATATAAAAATCAGGCAAGAGGCGGCAAAGGAATTTCCTCTGCAAAATTAAAAAATGAAGATTTTATTGAACATCTGTTTGTAGCATCTACACATGATTATCTTCTTTTTATAACAAGCGAAGGAAAAGCATTCTGGCTTAAAGTTCATCAAATTCCCGAATCTTCAAAGACTTCAAGAGGAACAATGGTTAGAACTCTTTTTGCCATTTCTCCGAATGAAGATATAAATGCAATTGTTTCTATAAAAGAATTTTCAGATGAAAGTTTTATTTTTATGGGAACAAAACGGGGTCTTGTTAAAAAAGTAACAACATCTGCGTTTTCCAATGCAAAAACCAGAGGGATCAGGGCAATAGAGTTTAATAGCGGCGATAGCCTTGTTAATGCAATCCTTACTACAGGGGAATGCGATATTATGCTTATGACAAGGCGTGGAAATGCTCTTAGATATAATGAGAAAAATATACGAGCATCTGGCAGAACTTCCAAGGGTGTTACGGGCATAAGGCTAAAACCAGAGGATGAGGTAACAGGAGTTCTTTCAATAACAAAAGAGGATAAAATTCTTATTATTACAGAAAAAGGTTATGGAAAAAGAATAGATTACAATCTTTTCCAGCACCATGGAACAAGAACAAGAGGACAAATCGCCTATAAAACTACAGAAAAAACAGGAGAAATTATAGGAGTAATTTCCATAGGGGAAAAAGACCAGCTTATGTGCAGCTCTTCTCAGGGAACAACCATAAAAATCAAGGTTGAAGAGATCTCTATACAGGGCAAAGCAGCAAGCGGTGTAAGGGTTGTAAACATTACCCCTCCTGATTTTCTGGTAAGTATCGCAAAGGTTTCCAAAGAAGCGGAAGAATAATTATATTTACGGCTATCAATTAAAAGGAGCCCTAAGTGTTTCACGTGAAACATTTAGGGCTCTTGCTTTATAAAACCAATGCAAAATAATCTTTTAGGTATGCTTTTACCTTAGTAGGAATAGACAGGTTTTTGTTTCACGTGAAACATTTTAGATTATACCAAAGAAGCTATAGCATGGATTATTATCGCAGCGCTGCAGTTTTATCACTTGGGGCAGCATCCCCGAAGGACAGAACGCGTCCACCTCTGCGGCGCAAGGACTAACTTGCACGGCTGTTGCGTCCAGCGCAGCAACAAGAATGTTGCGCCCTGCGCTAGCCAAGGACTTAAGGCACGGCGGTCGCATCCAACGCAGCAACAGGATGTCGTAATATAGCGCTGTGCAGCGATCAGCGCTGTGTGCCGCACAGGCAACCATGCCGTAGTCCACACGAACAAAAGAAAGATTATTGAAAGCTTTCCTGATTTAAGCGCCTGCAAATATACGATCGCGGGGTTCTGGTGGTTTGTGGTAAAAAAATTAATGTTTCACGTGAAACATTTTGCCAGATTTTATTCTTCATTATTTTTGTGATGTTGTGGGAATTTGGTAAAATTCTGGTATAAAAATAAACTTGGGATTTTATCTGGGAATTTCTGCTAAAATCATTTTCCAGATTTCTTTTTTTCTGGCAACAGGAAGAAATGTTGCAAATACCCCATTTTTTATGATAAGTAAAATCTCTTTTTTTGTGAAAATATTTTCAGTCAAAAGATTCATATATTCTTCAACAAGATTTACTGAAAAAACAGTAGGATCATCGGTATTTATTGTAACATCCATGTTTCTGGTAAAAAAGACTTTTACAGGATGCTCTTTAAGTGTTTTGGCATATTTGCGCGTAAAAAGATTGCTTGTAGGACAAATCTCAATTGGTATTTGTTTTTCAGCAAGGTAAGTCATAAGTTTTTCATCCTGGATAGCGCTTATACCATGACCAATTCTTTCGGCTTTTAAATAATTTATAGAATCCCATATAGACTGTGGCCCCACATCTTCCCCTGCATGGGCAACAACGTGAAGCCCTTTTGAAACAGCTTTTTCAAAAACTTTTGCAAATTCTTTTGCAGGACCGCCTTTTTCTGAACCGCCAAGCCCAATACCGATTATAGCTTTTGAAGGATTTGCAAGAACAAGATCAAGGTTTTTCATTGCATTTTCAATCCCAAAACTACGGGAGACATCAATTAAAAATTTTATGTCTATATTATGGTCTTTCTTTATTCTTTCTGCCCCCTGGGTAAGGATGTTTACAATTTTTTTAAAATCAAGACCCGATTGTATGAATTTAGAAGGAGCAAAGAATAGTTCAGAATATATTATATTATTTTCAAGGAAATAATTTTTAGCATCATCGATCAGATATTCTATATCATTTTCATTTATAAAGCTGTTTTGTATTATGTTTATAAAGAGATCTAAAAAGTCCTCAAGGGAGGTGATTTCGAACTTCTTTTTTAGATCGCTTTTGCTGTTTATATTTTTGTACTGTAGATTATTTTTCTTCATCAAGGTCCAGATTGTCTCTACAGAGGCAAGCCCTTCAAGATGAAGATGGATTTCTGTTTTAGGTAACTTGAGCAGGAGTTTTTTAAACTCCTTTTGTTCAGATGTTAAAACTTTTTTTACTTCCATTTTGCTCTCTAATAATAAAGAATTAAAAATAAAAACCCCTAATAAAACTTATGGAACAAAAGTAACTTTGTTCTTAAATCTATGGGAGTACATTTTATTACCCAATAACCTTGGAACAAAGATAAAACTGTTCATATACGCTACGGGATAAGGCTAAAAATAAATTTCCCTTGATAATTTAACGGCATAAAACTAAAAAAGATTTAGTTAAACTTTTTTTATTGAAAAAAAAGGGGGTTTTTTGATAAAAAACCCCTTGCGTACGTATAAAATTATTTTATATCTCTATACAGCTTCAACAGAAACTACAGAAGGAACTTTATTTTTTATATGTTTCTCAACGCCCTGCTTAAGTGTAACCTGAGCCATTGGGCAGCCATGGCAAGCCCCTTTTAGTTTTACCTGTACTGTTCCATTATCATTTACGCTTATAAGCTCTATATCTCCTCCATCAGCCTGAAGACTGGGTCTTATATCGTTTATTGCTTTTTGAACATCTTCTTTTAACATATATTTCTCCCTATTCTTTTAAAGAATACAATAATAAATATAATAGTCAAGGTTAAAATTGGCAAGTGCAGCATACTGGTTTTGTTATAATCCGGGCAAAAGCTGATAAAATACACAGCATTTTGTCAGCCTGCTTCGTTCGGTCATGAGTGAATAAATTCACTCACGACGCTCTCTCATTGGCCGATAAAGACAAAGAATCATTTTTATTATATAATTGAGGTAGAATGGGTAAAGTTATAGTATTCGCCAATCAGAAAGGCGGGGTAGGAAAAACAACAACAGCGGTTAATCTTGGCGCATATATGGCAGAAGCAGAAAAAAAAATTTTGCTTATAGATTTTGATCCGCAGGGAAATCTCTCTTCCAGCCTTGGTCTTGATAAAAAAACTTCGGGAATATATGAAGTTCTCTCCGGCAAAGCCATGATTTCCGAGGTTGTTCAAAAAACACCTATAAAGAATCTTTTCGCAATATCTGCAAATATAAATCTTACAGGGGCAACTGTTGAGCTTGTTGACGTGGAAGGCAAAGAGTTTTTTTTAAAAAAAGCAGTAGATAAAATAGTCGATCAATATGACTATATTTTTATAGATGGCCCCCCGTCGCTGGGAATTCTTACCATCAATGGGCTTGTTGCAGCAGATTATGTTTTTATACCTCTTCAATGTGAATATTTCGCATTGGAAGGGCTTGCTCTTCTTGCGCAGACAGTTGCAGATATACAGAGAGAACTTAATAAAAACTTAACAATAGGCGGTATTATTTTTACAATGTATGATGTAAGAACAAATCTTGCAAATGAAGTTGTAACAAATGTAACAAAATATTACAGAGAAAAAGTTTTTCGGACAGTTATTCCGCGCAATGTAGCTCTTTCAGAAGCGCCTTCACATGGGCTTCCTATAAATAAATATAAAGAAGATTCGGCAGGCGCAAAAGGATATAAACATCTTGCAGAAGAGGTGATGAACCGTGTCTAAAAAAGCATTAGGGAAAGGGCTTGAAGCCCTATTTCAAGCAGCGGGTAACGTTAACAAAGCAGACTATACAGAAAAAGATAAAAATAGCTCTGTTCCGGGTTTGGGGAAGTTTGTAGATATTGGAAAAATAATCACAAATCCCAAACAGCCGCGAAGAGAATTTAATGAAGAGTCGCTAAAAGATCTTGCAGCTTCTATAAAAGAAAAAGGGGTTCTCCAGCCGATCCTGGTAGAAAAAAAAGGGGATAAATACCTGATAATTGCAGGTGAGCGAAGATACAGGGCTGCAACCCGTGCAGGTCTAAAAGAAGTTCCTGTAATTGAAAAAGAGCTGGGCGAAGGAGAAAAACTTGAAATTGCGCTTATTGAAAATATACAACGGGAAGATATTTCTCCTATTGAAGAGGCAAAAGCTTTTTCAACATTGATTAAAAATTATAACATT
>WRFK01000087.1 GCA_009778835.1 Spirochaetaceae bacterium | reverse complement strand
CAACTTGATTCTCCGGATTCAAATATTACTCTGGTCAATAAAAATATTATTAATAAATATATTAAGTTACCTGCTGCATGGAGTTACAAGAATTCACGAGGGCATGTTTCTGTTTTTGCGGGAAGCAAAGGTAAAAGCGGGGCTGCTGTTTTATGTTCAAAAGCAGCATTAAAAAGCCTTGCGGGAATTGTTACACTTTTTACAGATGCTGATATTTACCCTTCGCTTGTAAGTTCTTTAACGTCGGTGATGGTTGATATATTCTCATTATCATCAGCAAAAAATATTATAGATAACAGCGATTCATTTATCCTTGGGCCAGGATGGGGTTTTGAAAAAGAGAAAGAGAATTTTCTTGAATATCTGCTTGAATCCACAAAGAAGCCTGTTGTAATAGATGCCGATGCATTAACACTGCTTTCAGCAATTATTGAAAAAAGAAAAGATAAAAATGTGCTGTTTTATAACAATAACTGTATTATAACTCCGCATCCAAAAGAATTTGCAAGATTGATAAATGTTGATACAGAACAAATTATGGATAATCCAGGACCATTTATAAAATCATTTTCGGAAAAAACAGGAATTGTTACTGTTTTAAAATCCCATGTTCCATGGATATGCAATAATAAAGGGAGCATATCGATTTTTGACAGCATGAACCCCATCCTTGCAACAGCAGGCAGCGGAGATATTCTTGCAGGAATAATTGGAAGCCTTTTAGCTTATGGAGTTGCTCCTTTTGAAGCAGCTATAAGCGGAGTTGTGGTTCACAGCAGAGCAGGAAAAAAGTGTTATAAAAATAAAGGATTTTCTACTTCAGAAGAGATTCTTGACTATATTTCATTAGTAATAAAAAATACTGCCAAGGACCGCAACAGGATGTTGCGTCCTGTGCTGTGGCATGGATGCCACAATTTTACACAGGATGGCAGTATCTCGCGCTAGCCATGGACGCCTGTGAGCGACTTTCCTTGCGCCACAGGCGGATCGTGTCCATCGGGGACACGGCCAAGCGATCGGCGCGAGGAACGCTAAGGATGATAACATCCAGCGCTAGCCATGGGCAACACAACATGGACGCCAAGATAAACTGCAGGAAAAAAGAGGATAGTAATGTCAAATAACTTTGAAAAAAAACCATTAGAACATCATTATAACAGAGAAGAAAGACTTGCAATGATGCCTGCCGGTGCTGGAAAAGATAAATCAAAGTTAAAAGGTTTTTTTAGATTTAAACCCCTTAACATAATTATTATCAATCTTATTCTTATATGTATTCTGTTCCCGATAATTACTTTTTACACCAGATATACAGCTAACAGGGATTTTAATCCTGATTTTAATTTTCTTTTAAATGGATATATTTTTGATAATAATATACTTGTAAGCCTTACAATTGAAAAAAAGCAAAAATCAAAAATATCAGATGAACCATTACCTTTTGAAGTAACAATTAACTTATCTGATAACAAAGATTTTTATAAAAAATTTTTTGATAATATGCCTGCCAGCTCAAATAAAGAAGTGATTTTAAGAACAGCAATACCCATAACTAATTATAAGGTTCATAAAAATTCAATTTTATATGCAAATATTATATATAGTGATAAGACTATACAACTTAAATCTAAAATAAAGGGTGAAAAATAATATTTGACCTTCAAACAAGATTCAGATATTATTAGGCAAAGGGAGATCATAAATGGTTCAATTTTATGTTTTGTCTATTTTAGTTAATTTGCTGGGTGGATTCTTATTGGCAGGAGATGTTATTAGCAAAAAAATTTCAACTTTTGACCTTTGCCATAAGATTTTAAAATCAGAAACATATACACTCATTTTTGCAGTAATTGCCGCAGTTGCAGGAATTTTTAAAATCATAAGTGTCTTTGAAGGTGATCTCTATATAATAGGAGACCTGCTCCCTGCTGTAGCAAGTCTTACAATAGCAGCTTACTTTTTTTGCAAATATCTTTTAGAAAAAAAAGGGGTTTTGGAAGGAACTCTTGGATCAATTGATCTGTTTATAGAAAAGTATAAATCCCTTATAGGAATTGCATGCATGGTAATTGCATTTATGCACTTTCTATTTCCCCGTGTTTTGTTTCTTTAAAACTTATGTCCTATTCTGTATCTACTGCAGGAGTTGCTAAATGCAATAATAAATATTTTATTGCAAAAAGAAAACCAGGGAAAATTATAGGCAATTTATGGGAATTCCCCGGCGGGAAGACCGAAAAAGGGGAACTGCCCGAGGAAGGTCTTGCACGGGAATTTCGCGAAGAATTTAATGTCAATATAAAAGTTAATAATATGCTCTGTTCAGGGCTTTTTAAGCATAACGAAAAGATATATAAACTTATAGCTTTTAAAATTGATATTTTATCCGAAATATTTGAGCTTACCGAACACACAGAATATGTTTGGGCAGATGAGGCTGATCTTAAAAAATATCAATTTCCTGAATCAGATATTATAATTGTTAATCACCTTCTCAATAATGGGTATTAACTTTTTCTAATTACTCTCCTGCACATTGTAACGGTAAAAAAGTAAAATTGACCTTCCGTATTTTCTTTTATCTTCAAGCAAAAGAGTATCGATTTTTTCCTGCCATATTTCTTCCACAGGATGATGGATTATAACAAGCCCTGAAGGATTTAAAATATTTTTCTTTGAAACAAGTTCAAGGAGTTCCTGCTTTTTTTTAAGAGGGAACGGAGGATCAAGAAAAACTATATCAAATTTATTTTTAGTTAATGAAATAAATCTTTCAGCAGGCATAATAAAAATTTCTGTTTTACAATTATCTGCAATTTTAACATTTTCATGCAAAACAACTTTTTTTATTCTATCCTTTTCAACAAAAGTAACAGATGATGCACCTCTTGAGGCTGCCTCTATACCCACAATTCCAGATCCGCTAAACAGATCAAGAAAAGAGAGCCCATAGAGGCCACCTAATATTGAGAACATAGATTCTCTCATCCTGTCCATTGCAGGGCGGATAACCCCTTTTGGGCATTTGATTCTTCTGTTGCAGTAAATGCCCCCTGTTATTCTCATTGAAAAACCTCACGCAAAGGTGCAAAGACGCGAAGGATAAATTTTTTTTTACCCACAGGGTGCTTCGCAAAACTATGGGGTATAAGCGAAGCTGTATCCCATAGCTTTATCTAAAGATTTACTCTCATTTAATAAATTTACTTGGGACGCCTTCGGCTAATTCCTTCTTCCAAAAATTCTAAGAAAGAAAATAAACATATTGATAAAATCAAGATATAATTTTAATGCCCCAATAATCGAAAACCTTATATAATCTTCTTCTGCAATAGAGCCAGAATACTCTCTGCTCATTCTTAATATATTTTGAGTATCATAAGCAGTAAGTCCGCAAAAAACAAGAACTCCTGCATAAGAGACCACCCAGTATAATGCAGGGCTTTTTAAAAATATATTAACAACAGAAGCTATTATAATGCCTATTAACCCCATCATCAGGTAGCTGCCCATTTTGGATAAATCTCTTTTTGTTGTTACAGCATAAAGGCTCATTGCTGCAAAAGTACCTGCTGTTATAAATAAAGTAGAGGCAATGCTTACTGCAGTATAGAGAAAAAATATACCTGATAAAGTTATTCCATTAAGTATTGAATATGCTGTAAAAGATAAAACAGCAGTTTGAGGTTTCATATTCATTATTCTTGCTGAAAGAAAAAATACTAGTATAAATTCAGCTATAAGAAAAACCCATATCAATTTGGACTGAAAAAGATAAACAATCCTTTGCGGGTTGGAAACCATCCATAAAGAGACAACTGCGGTTAAAGCAAGACCTGCTGTCATCCACATATATACATTTTTTAAAAGGCTTCTCTCTTTGACTGCCCTTTCATTAGATAAATAATCTGATCTTTCAATCAACTTTAAACTCCTTAAAATAATATATATAAAATATCTCAATTTTTTCCCAATCAGTCAAGGTTATTATAAAGGAGTTTATGACTCCCCCATCAGGAAAATGAAATATAAAAGAATTGATATAGTGACTATTAACTAAAAAAACTATATTATATTTTCAGGAGCTTTATGATGAGTAAGAAAGTCTTATTGATTTTGCTTTTTGCCTCTCTCTGCTTTATTTCTTGCGGCAATCGTCAAACAAAAAAAGCAATAGCTGATTTTAAATATGAAAAATCCTCAGGGGAAATAATAATAACAGAGTATATAGGGGAATCAAAAAAGGTAGTTATACCTAAAGAAATAAATCATATAAAAGTCGTTGCGATTGGAAATAATGCGTTTGCCGAAAAACAACTGACAAGTATAGCAATCCCAAAAAATGTTACTTATATAGGGGATAATGCATTTGCTTTTAATGAATTAACAGGAATATTATTGCCAAGATCTCTTACCCATATTGGTAATTCTGCGTTTCTTGGAAATAAACTGAAAAATGTTGTAACTCCATATAATCTTACGTCTATTGGCGATAAGGCTTTTTCTAATAATCAGCTTAAAGGGCTCATTATTGCCCACTCTATTGTCCATATAGGCGATGAGGCTTTTACTGAAAACCAACTAACAAGTGTTGTCATTCCTAATTCTGCTGCTTATATTGGAAAAGATGCGTTTGATTATAATGTAAAAATAATAAAATGATATAGGAGTATTTTATATGAAAATTAAAAGTTTGTTTTTTTCAACTATTGCCGCAATAGTTATTTTATTGGTATCTTGCTCTTCTTTTTGCAATAAAGGCTCTAATGATAAAAAAGCAGATTTTAGTAACTTACAGGAAAAAACATGGCAGCTTATAAAAGTAGAAAGACCAGATAAAAATATAGAACTGGACAGGAATAAAATGAATACAATGCACCAGGAAAATATGTTTACTCTTATTTTCAGGAACAACAATATTTCGGGGAAAGGCTTTCCCAATAATTATACAGGTCAGATAACAAATCAAAATGGGGAAAAAATATCATTTTCCCTTATAGCTTCAACAAGAATGGCACTTTTAACAGATACAGAAAATTTATTACTGCAGGAAGATGAATATTTTCAGCTACTGCAAAAGACAACTTCATGGGAGATAAAAGATAATAATCTTATATTATATACTGTTGATAACGCAAATGGGAAATCAAAGCTAATATATTTTTCCAAATAAATTAATTCGATCTATAGTAATCTCACCTTGCACCAAGATATGTCCCGTTATCTTGCAACGCTTCTCTGCGTTGGCGGCATATCTCACAATTACATTCAAGCTTATCGAGTGTTTTTATATCCAATGAGAAAAAATATTCCAGCAGTTCTTTATCCAGTTGAGTACCGGCACTCTCTCGCATTATTTTTAATGTTTCTTCCATAGTTTTTGCAGGCCGATATATCCTATATGTTCTTAGGGCAGAAAAGGTATCTGCTATTGCTATTATTTTGGACTCTAAAGGTATTTTTTCTTCTTTTAATCCATAATAGCCCCTGCCATCAATTCTTTCATGATGATATAAAACCCAATCTCCCATTTCTCTAAAGACTGTATTTTTTAATATCTCTTTACTGGTTTTTGGATGTTCCTGCATAACTTTCCATTCATCATCTGTTAAGCTGCTGGCTTTATTTAAAATCATATCGGGAGTCTCAATTTTCCCAATATCATGCAGCAATGCGGCATTAATAATTTTTGATTTATCCAGTTTATTTTGATAATTTTTAGGCAGACAGTCATAAATTGCTTCGGTTATGACTTTAACATGGTGAGAATGTCCTTGTGTATATTTATCCTTTGCCTCAATGACATCTATAAAATATTGTATTAACTTATTGTCATCAACCAATTTATAACAGTTGCGACATTGTTCATAATTCATATAATTACTCCATAATTTTTAATATTTCAAAATATATAATATATCTTTCCTGTATTTTGTTATAAAATTATTAATAAATTTATTTCATAAAATAGTAAACCATTTTATAATGTAAAAATAACTAAAAATAAAGGATGGGAAAATGACTAAATTAAAATATTTTATGGCAATTTTATTAATAATTTTTACTGCTCTATTATGTTTTGCGCAAGATAAAAAATCAGGAACTGTAGAAATATCTTTTGTCTACACAAAACAAAGCGGGTTTGGGAGTAATCAGTTTGCTGTCTGGATTGAAAACAGCAATGGAGATTTTATAAAAACAATTTACGCGACAAATTTTACTGCAAGAGGCGGCTGGGAAAGAAGAGCTGCTTCTCTTTCTGAATGGGTTAAAAAATCCGGACTTGCAAAATTGAGTAAAACAGAAATCGATGCATTCTCATCTGCTACACCAGGAACAGGAGAGTTGAAATATATCTGGAACTGTACAGATAAAACAGGTAAGCAAATAGCAGACGGAGAATATAAGTTTTTTGTAGAAGGAACTTTAAGAGGCGAAAACAGTGTGATATATAGCGGAATTATAAAAATTGGCAAGGAAAAGAACGAAGTTGTTGCAAAAGCAGAATTTTTTGGCAATAGCGCTGAAAAAGAAAAAAATATGCTTGAAAGAGTGAAAGCTGTATATATTCCGTAAAAAAATAAGAAAAAATCTTATTTCTGTTGACATCAAAAAAACAATATGTTAGTGTCCTTTTTGTAAGGGCGATTAGCTCAGCTGGGAGAGCGCTTGCCTTACAAGCAAGATGTCATAGGTTCGAGTCCTACTGTTCCCATCGTTAAAAACCACGTATTTTCAATATGTACGTGGTTTTTAATTTTGCTAATTTGATTCAGATTAT
>WRFK01000086.1 GCA_009778835.1 Spirochaetaceae bacterium | reverse complement strand
GGGATCTACGAACTTGCGTCCATTTGGGGTAATCTCGCTAAAATTAAACCCGAGGTTATTGATTTTATCCATAATGCCGGGAACAACTAGATGTTCTGCAAGTTCTCCAAAGCGGTTTCCCAGTTTGCCTATCTGCTTGCTAACTTCCTTAACTATCCGGTCAGTTTCCTGAATTTTCTGATCAGTTTCCTTCATTTGCTCTCTGTTTTCCATCAGAGCAGCCCAGACTTTTTCAAAAGTTAGAGGTTCGTTGTATAGTTCCTGCATAATATACTCCTTATTTAAAATACTCTACATTTATATAGGTGTCAATCAAATGCAAGTATGACTGCTGAAACAATTAACTTGTCCAATTATCGAAGCTATACTTTATAACATATAAAACAATCGTTTTGATTCAATTTTTGATATGTAAAGAGAATATACGTGCTTACGCCAGCTCTTGCAAAAGCCGGGAAGATTAATGGTATTGGTATGACAGGGCTTTGTCCGCTATTTTCGTTACTTCTTCAAGATTTTTTAAAAGAGTTCTTTTGATTTTATTTAAATAGAAAATTCCGTTTTCCAGTTTAATAATGTCAAAAAACAGTTCGTAGTCATCTTCTTCGTCATATTCCATGTCCCACTTTTTTTCTTCGATTACTTGTTCAATTTCTTCTTTAAGAGGATCAATATTTTTTACACAATTAATTAAAAGCTGTTTTGTTGCAAAGGAGAGTATGAATAATTTCTCTGCTGAATCGCTGGTCTCTGCGCCATTTGCAAAAGCAGCTTTGTATTTTTCTATTACAAAAGAAGATGCTTTTTCTGCAGATTCTATTATTGCAATTTCTTTCATAATATCCTGTGTAATATTATCATCGCTATAGGTCATAGAAAAATAGATATTTGATTTCTCAAACATTTCTTGCAAAATAGAATAGATAATCAAACTATTGTAATTATATCCATGAATTTCAAATGATTTAATTATATCGTCCTGAAAAATATCTTTAATATGGAGTTCTATTTGCTCGGTTTCCATATTGTTCATTATATTAAGAGTCCCACAAGAAAAAGAAAATAGTAAAACAGAGATTGCAAAAAATATAGTGAAAAAAAACGATGATAGATTTTTGTAATTATAAAAAATAATCAAATGTTATTCCTGCTCCATTTTCGATTTTCTTTTTTACGGTTTTTCCAATAATTATTTTTGCGTACTCAGGACCAATGCCGGGCAAAAGGTTTTTCTCGCTTCTAAGAGGTGCAAAATCTTTTTCTGTTATAATTTCCCCTTCATTGATTTTTCTTAATGCAATTAACGACCTGTTTGTTGTTTTATAATTTTCTTTTTCAGATGGGGCAAGCTGTTTTATCCCGCTGCCTATAATTCTGTTAACAGATTCTTTTCCAAATCTTTTTTTTACTTCTTTTAACAGAGCGCTGTCGAAATCTAACAGGCTATTATCTGGCAGGCTATTGCCAATATCCTGTTGAACTGGTTTTTTTTGTTTGAACCGGAGTTCCAAATCTCTCTCTTTCCCATTATTTTGAGATAATAGGGATCTTATTTCCGATACCATTAGTTTAAAATTATCGGGATTTAAGGCTATAAGATCATCAAGACCATCGCCACTATTATCAAGAGTAAAATGTTTTTCCAGAGCTACACCTCCAAGCGCTGCTGAAATCATTGGTACAAGAAGTGGGTCTTTTGAGTGGTCGGAAACCCCTGTTTCAAAACCAAAAATAGCAGATAATGTTTTTAAAAGAGCCAGATTATAATCTTCTGTTGGCGCAGGATATGCTGTTACAGCATGAAGAAATATAATATCCCTTTGGCGCCCTATGATTTCAATAGCTTTTTCAATATCAGAAAGTGTGGAAACTCCGCCCGAAAGTATCAAAGGCAGATTGTACGATGCCACTTCTTCAAGCAGTGTGTAGTGGTTTATTTCCGGGGAAGCTATTTTTATTACAGAAACTCCGATATTTTTTAACATTCTGGCGCTCCTGATTCCAAATGGTGTTGCCAAAAATATTAAACCGCTTTTTTCTGCTTCCTGCTTCAATTTAAAGAAAAAATCTTCGTTTTTTTCGATTTCTTTGAATTTTTCATATAAACTGATATCTCCGCCCGGTAATTTTACTTTTCCCGAAAGGGGATGGATGATTTCATCAGCAAAAACTACCTGAAATTTCACACAATCTGCCCCTGCCCAGGCTGCTTTTTCTATAAGTTTATACCCTTTTTCAATAGAACCCAGATGAGATGTCCCTGCTTCTGCAATAATAAACATATATTTTACCTATTTTTAATTTTATGTTATTATATTATTGAAAAAAGCTCGACAAGAATATGTTGTTGTTATAATATTTTATTAAGAGGTAAATTATGTATTATTTATCATGTGATGTTTGTAAAAAAATGATTCAGGACCCCAAAAGCGGGAAAAACTATTATACAATGAAGCACTTACATATTTGCAGAAAATGTATGCTTACATTAAAAAGAGATATGCAGGATAAGTCTGAAACAGAAAACAAGGTTTATGATTTTCTTGCAAAAAAAGATGAATTCTGGGCCGCTGTTGCTAAAAAATCCTCCAAATAACAGGATAATTTTTCTTCATACTTGCTGCGCGCCATGCGGATCATCCTCAATAGAAAGGTTACTTCATGAGAAAAATGAAGTAACCCTTTTTTTTTCAAATTCCAATATCTTTCCCAAAGAAGAGTTTATCAAACGGCTTCAAAATGTTGAAAAACTTGCAAAATTCTATAAAATTGCCTTGATCCAGGATATTTATGACCATGAATCATGGAGAGAAAGGGTTTCGGGTCTTGAAAATGAACCGGAAACAGGAAAGAGATGTTTTGAGTGTTTTAAATTTAATCTTGAAAAAACAGCCCAAAAAGCGCAGCAGCTTTCCATATCTTCTTTTGCGACAACACTTACAGTAAGCCCTCATAAAAACTCTATGCAGATATTTGAGGCTGGTAAAAATTTTCCAGGATTTAATAAATATGATTTTAAAAAACAGAATGGGTTTTTTCGAAGCATAGAGCTTTCAAAACAACTTGATCTTTACAGGCAGGAGTATTGCGGCTGTGAGTTTAGCATAAAACATACAGGGCTTACTGGATAACTGCTCCCGGCGTTTCGGGCGCCCTCCAATGCAGGGGAATCGGGAGTTATTGTTTTCTACATACGTATTATAAAATATTATAATACGCCTTTCATTGTTTGCAGGCTCTGGATTATATAAAGAGGGATTGTATCTTCATCTACTTCGACCTCAAGGATGTTCCTGTCGAGGTTTTTGTAATAATCGAGTAACGGCATTGTCTGTGTTTTAAAGATTTCAAGCTTTCTGCTTATCTCTTCAAGAGAATCATCTGTTCTTTCTGTTCTGTCTCCCCCTGCATTTGATTTTATTCTTTCCAAAAGAATAGAAGGAGGTGCAGAAAAATATATAACAGCCCTTATATCCATAATTTTATCTACTGCTTCTGCCTGCCCAATATGGCGTGGAAGGCCATTAAGTATTACAACATCCAAAACAGGATCAACTGCTCTTTCTGCTAAAAACTTTTTTAAAATTTTTTCTGCAACAGGAAAATCTTTGTCTTCAAGAAGAGAGTTTGTTTTTAGAGAATTTTCTATTACAGAAATTTCTTCTTTTGAAAGAAATTCATTTCCCTCTTTTGCTGCTCCCTCTTTTGTCGCAACTTTTCTAAGATTTTCTCCAAAATCAAAATGGCGCCAATCTCTTCCCCAAAGATGCTGTGTTTCAAGCTGCATACCAAATGGTGTCTTGCCTGATCCTGTTGCCCCTAAAATTAAAATTGCTTTGTATAACTCATCCATTGAAAAGCTCCGTAATTTATTTTAAAGCAGATATATGTCTGTCCGTCTATCCTCAAATAAAGAACAGAGAGGAGTTATTGATTTATTTTTAGCAAGCTCCGGGTTTATATCTACTGCGAAAAATCCCTCTTCAAATTCTCCTGCCTGCACCATTATTCGCCCTTCCGGGTCTGATATTTGACTTAAACCTGAATAAGTGAATTTTTTTTCTCCCCTTATTTCAGAACCTGTTCTATTTGCCAATATCCAGAATATTTTATTCTCAATAGATCTTGCTCTTGTAGTTATTTGAGCTTTTTGAGGAATCACCAAATTTGAAGGGTGGCAAATAACTTGCGCTCCCTGCAGTGCTAAACTCCTCGCTGCTTCGGGGAAGAAGTGGTCAAAACATACAAGTATGCCGATTTTTACCCCTTTTACTGTAAAAACAGGAAATCCTGAATCTCCTGGTTCAAAAAAAAGTTTTTCTTCATGAAAAAGGTGATTTTTTCTGTAAATATTTATATTGCCTTCCGGAGTTACAAGAAGAGCGCTGTTATAAACTTTGTCTCCTGCAAGCTCTGCAAATCCTGTAACAATTGCCATATCTTTTTTTATTGCAATTTCCTTGAGTTTATTGGAAATTGCTCCGGGTATTGCTTCAGAAAGAGTAAAAACCTCTTTTTTTTCAATAAAAAGATATCCCGAAAAAGCAAGTTCAGGCAGAACTACAAGGTCTGCGTCGCATTTTAATAATTGCGCTGCAATTGTTTCGAGATTTTTTTGTGGTTCACCAAAAACAGGTGAAAATTGATAAAAACCGACCTTCATTTTTTTTCCAAAATGTGTTATAGTTGATTATAATATAGATATCAATAGTAAAGTCAATTGAGTAATTTGTACTTCACAGATTTGCGCAGCATACCAATTTTCTTTTGAAAAGCTTTAAGGGGGCTTAATATGATTAAAAAAATTATAGCATTGGGATTTGTAATGTTATTTGCGGGAGTTTCACTTTTTGCAATAGATATAACTATAACCCCACCTACTATTTCCGGTGGTGTTTATGATTATGCTAATCTTGACAATGTTGAAAAACTATTTAGAGATGAGGCTGATGATGCTCTTGCAAAATTTGATACAATGGATAACCTTGTAAAAGCAATGTCACATGCAACTTCCTATGCAGCAGATGGAGCAACTATAAGGAATTTTATTGGATATAAACGGTTTGCAATAGCTGTTGGCGCAATGGGAGCTCTTCAGTCCTCTTCATTTGATATTTCTGAAACTGCAAACAAAGTTGAAGATGCGCAAGATATTGATTTTGGTATAAATGCCCAGGCAGTAACAGTAAGCGTAGGAGTTAATCTTGGATTCCTTGTAGATGGGCTTTATGTTTCGGGAAAAGTTGGTTCTTTTTCATTTAATATCGAGGATTTTGATATTGGTATGTTTTCTTGCGGGCTTTCGGCGCAATATCAATTAATGGATCCTAAAAAATCATTATTGGTTACATGGAAAGGTTTACAGGTAGGGACAGGCTTTGTTTATTACAAAAGCGATATTTCTTTTAAAACCAATGCTTCTGTTACTACACCTGCTGTTGCAATCAATGGCGGTGGCGGTGGTTGGGGAACTCTCACTTATAACCCTACACTTGCTGCAAAATTTGAAACAAAAGGGATAAAAATTCCTGTTGACCTTATGACAGGCGTAAGGCTTGCGGTTCTTGATATTTCTTTTGGCCTTGGAGCAGACATAAATATCTGGAGTAAATCAGATTTATCTTATAAGGCAGAAGGGGAGACATATCTTACAACTTCGTTACCAGTAACTGCAACTCCCGGTCATGCAAAAGTTAGCGGTGGAACAACAGGCAAAAGCGATATTTTCAAGTTTAAAGCAATGTCTGGGCTTGGTCTTTCCCTTGGACCTGTTAAGCTGGATGTTCCTATAACATATTACTTTGGCGATGGCTATGGTGCGAATGTTGGAGTAACAGCCGGTGTAGTTTTCTAATTATATAATATTATAGATGAAAAGGGTATTTTTAATAAAAAATACCCTTTTTTGTATCCATATAAAATTTGCGAAGATGCCATAGGTATTTTAAGGAAAACAACATGCTCCAAAATAAAATTTCTTCCGAAGTTTTGACCCAGAGAATGTTTCCAAGAGAAGAAGATGAACGGGGTGCTTACTTTCGGGATATTACTGCGATCATACACTCATATCCATTCAGAAGATTAAAACATAAAACCCAGGTTTTTTTCTCTCCAAAAAATGATCATATATGTACAAGAATCGAACATGTTATGCATGTTGCAACAATATCAGTAACGATTTGCAAAGCTCTGGGACTTGAAACAGAACTTGCATGGGCAATAAGCCTTGGGCATGATCTTGGGCATACTCCGTTTGGACATACAGGAGAAAATATTGTATCTGAATTTAATAAAGATAACGGCGGGTTTCAGCATGAAAAATATTCGCTCCGTGTTGTTGATTCTCTTATAAATTACGGTAAGGGAATTAATCTTACATTTGGGGTAAGGGATGGAATAATAAACCATTGCGGAGAAATTTTTGAGCAATATTATAAACCGGATTTTACAGTAAAAGATTTATCTTTGCTTAAAGCCAGATCTTCATACCCTTCGACATGGGAAGGGGTTGTTGTAAGAGCTTCTGACAGGATCGCATATCTTGGCAGGGATCTTGAAGATGCAGTGCTGTTAAAGGTAGTTAAAAAAGAAGAAATTCCTTTGATTGTTACAGAGAGACTTGGGAAAACAAATAGCGAGATGATAAATACACTTGTCAAAGATGTAATAAAATATGCAAAAGAAAATAATGAAATTGGGTTTTCAGATAAGGTTTACGAAGCCATGTTGGTTCTAAAAGATTTTAACTATAAGCATATTTACCGCAGCAATATTTTGGAAGAGTTTCATCACTTTATTGAAAGAGTTCTAAAAACATTGTGGAACTATCTTG
>WRFK01000085.1 GCA_009778835.1 Spirochaetaceae bacterium | reverse complement strand
AGGTTTTATAGAGGTCATTCAGCTTCTGATAAGAAAGCCAAAAAGGCTTGATGTTGATTAAGGAGATAGGTGTTTAATATGGAAGCTAAAAAAGGATATAAAGCTGTTGCTAAATATCTTATGGTTTCACCAAGAAAGGTAAGACCTGTTGCAGATCTAATAAGAAATATTCAATACACAGAGGCTCTTGCAAGACTTGATGCAATACCAAACAAAGGGGCAAGGTTTCTTAAAAAAGTTATTCAATCTGCGGCAGCAAATGCTCTTTTTCAGAACAAAAAACTTGATGAAGAGATGCTTTATATAAAGGAACTTCAGGTAAGCGATGGGCCAAGACTTAGAAGACTTTGGGCCAGAGCTCGCGGAAAAAGAGACATTCTTATAAAAAGAATGAGTCATATATCTGTTGTTGTAGATGAAATAGCAGAGATGGGGGAGAAATAAGTTGGGACAAAAAGTTAATCCAATAGGTTTAAGACTTGGCATAAATAAAACCTGGAAGTCAAAATGGTATGTAGACCCCAGAGAATATGCCGCTACGCTTCATGAAGATCTTCGTCTTAGAAAGGTTTTAACAGAAATTCCTGAAACCAAAAGCGCAGAAATTGCAAATGTTGAGATTGTAAGACAACCTCAAAGGATAACAGTAGTAATAGAGAGCGCAAGACCCGGAGTATTGATTGGAGCAAAAGGCGCCACAATAGAAAAAATTGGCGAGAAACTTCAGAAAGAAGCTGGGAAAAAAATACAGCTTAAAATAAAAGAACTTAAAAAAGCAGAAACTAATGCGCAGATAATATCAGAGAATATTGCAAAGCAGCTTAAGTCCAAAGGATCTTTCAGAAAGGTGCTTAAATCTGCAATCAATAATGCTTTAAGAGGCGGAGCTCAGGGTATAAAGATAAGAATAGCAGGACGTCTTGCCGGCGCAGAAATGGCAAGAGTACAGCAATACAAGGAAGGCCGTGTTCCTCTTCATACTTTTAGGGCAAATATTGATTATGGTTTTGCTGAAGCATTTACAACTTTTGGCGCAATAGGGGTAAAAGTTTGGGTCTTCCATGGCGAAGTTTACAAGAAAGATATGAAAGAAGATGCCGGCGCACTGGTAAGGAAGAAAAAGACAAGAACCGGTGACAAGGAGTAATGAGAAATGCTTAGTCCTAAAAGAACAAAATATAGAAAGAAGATGCGGAATGCCAGTGCTCTTTTTGTGGCAGCATCAAGAAAAAATACAATTGCTTTTGGCGAGTTTGGCCTTGTTGCTCTTGAACCAAAGTGGGTTACAAACAGGCAAATTGAAGCAGCCAGAATTGCAATGACAAGAAAGATAAAAAGAGGCGGTAAGGTTTGGATCAGAATTTTCCCGGATATGCCGTTTACAAAAAAACCGGCTGAAACAAGAATGGGAAAAGGAAAAGGTAATCCTGAATATTGGGTTGCTGTTGTAAAACCAGGAACTGTTATGTTTGAAATGGGTGGTATCCCAAAAGAACTTGCACTTGAAGCAATGACACTTGCAGGAAGCAAGCTCCCTATAAAAACAAGATTTGTTGTAAGAAGAGATCTGGAGTAGTGTATGAGAGATAGTTTTAAAGATTTAACATATGAAGAACTTAATTCCAAATATAACGAACTTACAAAAAAATATATGGATTTAAGGTTTAAATCAGTGCTTGGTCATGTTGAGAACCCGCTTGAGAAAAGAAATATAAGACGAAAGATAGCGCGACTTAAGACATTAATTCATGAAAATGATCTTGGAATCAGAAAGAGTTAGGAGATCAAAGTGGAAAATAGCCCGGAAAACAAAAAAAAGCATAAGAAAGTTTATAGCGGTGTTGTTGTCAGCGATAAGATGGATAAAACAATTGTGGTGGCAATCGAAAATAGAAAGCTTCACAGGTTGTATAAAAAATATGTTATCAACACAAAAAAGATTAAGGCTCATGATGAAAAAAATGAGGCAAAATCTGGTGATAAAGTGAGAGTAATCCAGTCTAGGCCTATAAGCAGGGAAAAATGCTGGCAGCTTCTTGAAATTGTTGAAAAAGCTAAATAATTAGCCTGAAGAAAATAGTTTGAAGCTGGAAGGAGTTGGAAAGATATGATACAGATGCAGACATATCTTAATGTTGCAGATAATAGTGGCGCCAAGATTGTGCAGTGCATAAAAGTACTTGGCGGAAGTAAAAAAAGAACTGCAAAAATTGGCGACGTAATTGTAGTAGCAGTAAAAGATGCTATTCCAAATGCACCTGTAAAAAAAGGTGATGTTCAGAAAGCTGTTATAGTTCGTACTACAAATAAGATTAAAAGGTCTGATGGAACGCATATAAGGTTTGATGATAATGCCTGTGTTATTCTTGATCAGGCAATGAATCCGAGGGGAAAAAGAATTTTTGGACCTGTTGCGAGAGAGCTCAGGGATGGTAGTTATATGAAAATTATTTCTCTTGCTCCGGAAGTTCTTTAAAGGATTTGGATTATGGAAAAAATTAAATATAAGCTTAAAAAAGATGATCTTGTAAAAGTTGTTACAGGAAAAGAAAAAGGTAAAACCGGAAAAATTGTCAGAATTGATAGAGTCAGCGGTCGTGTTATAGTTTCCGGTATTAATATGGTTAAGAAAAACAAGAAGCCCAGAAAACGGGGTGAGAAGGGCGGAATAATTGAAATAGAGGCTCTGATGGCTATTTCAAATGTGATGATAGTGTGCAAAAAATGTGGCCCTACACGCATCGGAATTGAGATATCGGGAGATAATAAAATCAGAAAATGCAAAAAATGCGGGGAAGTACTGTAATGAGTAAAAAAGAACCAAATTTAAAAACCAAATATGCTGAAATAAAAAAAGAGTTTGTTGAAGAATTTGGATATAAGTCAGTAATGCAGATTCCCAGGATTGAAAAAGTAATTGTAAGCGTTGGTGTTGGTGAAGCTATACAGAATAAAAAACTCCTTGAAGCAGCAGTTCAGGAACTTGCGATTATTACAGGGCAAAAACCAATAAAGACAAAAGCAAGAAAATCAATTGCGAATTTTAAACTTAGGGAAGGTTATGAAATAGGCGCTAAAGTTACTTTGCGTCAGAATAGAATGTGGGAATTTCTGGACAGATTTATTAATGTGGCGTTACCTCGTGTAAAAGACTTTAGAGGCGTTAACCCAAATGCTTTTGACGGGCATGGAAATTATTCTATCGGTATAAAGGAACAGATAATTTTTCCAGAGATAGATTATGACAAAATAGAAAGAGTTAGTGGATTAAATATTGCTATTGTTACTACAACAGATAGTGATAAAGAAGCACGAAGTCTGCTTAAAAAACTCGGAATGCCGTTCCGGAAATAGAGGTGCAATAGATGGCAAAAAAATCAATGATAATTAAAGCACAACGGAAGCCTAAATTTAAAACCAGAAGGGTAAGCCGATGTAAAATTTGCGGAAGGCCCAGGGGTTATATGAGAGATTTTCAAATGTGTAGAATTTGTTTTAGAAAACTTGCAAGCCAGGGTTTGATACCTGGTGTAACAAAATCAAGCTGGTAGGGAGAAGTAAATGGCAGTATCAGATCCTATTGCAGATATGCTGACAAAAATAAGAAACGCCAGTCGTGCAGGTTTTGACAGAGTTGATATAATTCCTTCAAAACTTAAGCTGGAAATCATTAAAGTCATGAAGAACGAAGGTTATGTAAAAAACTTTAAAAAGATCCAGCAGGATGGCAAAAATTATATAAGACTGTTTCTTAAATATGATGAAACAGAAAAACCAATTATTCATGGTATTGAGAAGATATCCACTCCTGGAAGAAGAATTTACTCGGGGTACAAAGAGATGCCCAGAGTCAGAAATGGATATGGTACAGTAGTTGTTTCAACATCATCGGGTGTGACAACAGGTAAGAAAGCAGCCGAGAAGAAAATTGGCGGCGAGCTTATTTGTTCAATTTGGTAAGGGAGTTATTTTATGTCACGTATAGGTAAATTACCGGTAGCTGTTCCTCAGGGTGTTAAAGTAACTATTAATGGCATTAACATTGCGGTTGAAGGGAAAAAGGGAAAGCTTGAAAAGAAATTCAGGCCGGAAGTTTCTGTTACACAGGAAGAAAACCTTGTTTATGTTAAAGCTAATAAAGATACAAAAGAGGCAAAAGCTTATCATGGGCTTTACAGGACTCTTCTAAATAACATGGTTAAGGGAGTTTCGGAAGGCTTTAGAAAAGTTCTTATTATAAATGGAGTAGGTTACAGGGCAGAAGTTGTTGGAAAATCCCTTTTCCTTAACATTGGATACTCTACACAGTTTGAATATCCGATTCATGAAGGACTTACAATAACTGTTGAAGGTAATAATAAACTTGTTATTACCGGTATCGACAAGGAAATGGTTGGACAGACCTGCGCCGAAATCAGATCATTCAGAAAACCAGAGCCATACAAGGGCAAAGGTATAAAATATGAGAATGAAGTTGTAAGACGAAAAGTTGGAAAGTCGGGCGCAAAATAGGGTAGGATGATATATGAAAAAATTAATTGAGATGGAAAAACGCAGGAAAAAAAGAAAAACAGGCATTCGTGCGAAAATATCAGGAACTCAGGAAAGACCAAGACTTACTGTGTATAAAAGCAATTTATATATTTATGCACAGGCTATAGATGATCAGGCTGGAAAAACAATAGTTGCGATTTCCAATAAAGAAGAAAAACTTTCTGATATTAAGTCTAACATTGAAGGCGCTGGAAAACTTGGCGAAGAGATGGGAAAAAGGCTTAAAGAAAAAAGTATTGATAAAATAGTTTTTGATAGAAACGGCTATATTTTTCATGGAAAGGTAAAGGCTTTGGCCGATGGTATCAGAAAAGCAGGCCTGGTATTTTAGGGGGAAATAGTGGATCAGGACAAAGATAAAGTATTAGTTGAAAAATTAATTAAGCTGAACAGGGTTGCTAAAGTTGTAAAAGGCGGAAGAAGGTTTTCTTTTTCTGCGTTGGTTGTTGTTGGCGATCAGAATGGTTCTGTAGGATATGGTTTTGGCAAGGCTAATGATGTTTCTGAAGCAATCAGGAAAGGAATGGATAAGGCAAAAAGAAGTATGGTTAGAGTTCCTATTAAAAATAAAACAATTCCTCATGAAGTGCTTGCTAAATTCAAAAGCTCAAAAGTTGTAATGAAACCGGCTGCTCCTGGTACAGGAGTTATTGCAGGCGGCGCTGTAAGGGCTGTTATGGATGCTGTTGGTGTAACTGATATTCTTAGCAAATTGCTTGGTTCCAAAAACAGTATAAATATAGTAAAAGCGGTTTTTAGAGGATTTAATGAATTAATGGATGCTAAAAAAGTATCTGTTGATAGAGGCAAGCCAATAAACGAGATGTGGGGATAATAGCAATGGCTGGAAAAATAAGAATAAAACTTGTAAGAAGTACAATAGGTAGAAAACCTTATCAGAGAAGAACAGTAAAAGCTCTTGGTTTGGGGAAAATTAGCTCCTCAGTAGAAAAGGAAGCTAATCCTGCAATACTTGGAATGGTTAAAGCCATAGAACATCTTGTTGTAGTTGAGGAGATTAAATAGTTATGAATGAGCTTGTACTTAATGCGCCTGTTGGTGCAAATAAAAGCCCAAAAAGAGTTGGAAGGGGCAAAGGTTCAGGGTTAGGTAAAACAGCCGGAAAAGGCGATAAAGGTCAGAATTCAAGGTCTGGCGGTGGAGTAAGGCTTGGATTTGAAGGCGGACAGATGCCTATATATAGAAGACTTGCTTCCAGGGGCTTTTCAAACTATCCCTTTAAGAGAATAAATAAAGTAGTTAATATAGCAGATATCGAATTAGCTTATAATAATGGCGAAAAAGTGAGCATGGAAACATTGCTTGAAAAAGCTCTTATAAGAAGAAGCGACAAAAATGTAAAACTTCTGGGAAATGGAGAGCTTACTAAAAAACTTGAAGTTTCTCTTGAAAATATTTCTGCCAGTGCGAAGGAGAAAATCGAGAAAGCTGGCGGCAGTATTGTAGTTATAGATAAAAGTAGTAAAAGCAGGTAATAAATATGGCAAACCCGCTAATAGATGTTTTTAGAATAAAAGACTTACGCGAAAGAATTGTTTTTACAATTTCTGTCCTAATGATATTCAGGATTGGGACTATTCTTCCTATACCTGGAATTAATATCAATGCGCTTAAACTCTATTTTTCATCTTTGAAGAATACCGGTGGTGCGGCTGCATTAACAGAATACATTGACTTTTTTACTGGTGGTGGGTTTTCCAACTTCTCTGTATTTATGCTGGGTATTATGCCATATATCTCTATGTCCATAATTATGCAGCTTCTTCTTCTTGTTTTCCCAAGATTGAAAAAGATTTCGGAACAGGAAGGCGGGAGAAAGAAGATACAAAAATATACAAGATATGGAACAGTAATTGTATGTCTCTTACAGTCATACGTAGTTACTGTATATGCCCGCAATATACCCGAAGCTATTACAATGTCTTATTGGGCATATTCAATTATTGCAATTATTACTGTAACAACAGGAACAATACTACTCATGTGGATGGGAGAGCAGATTACTCAAAGAGGTGTCGGTAACGGTATTTCGCTGATAATCTTCGCAGGTATTGTTGCAAGAATGCCTCAGGCTTTTTATCAGCTTTTTCAGATGGTAAAAGCAAGAGAACTAAATATAGTATTTGTAATAATAGTTCTTGCAATGTTTGTGGGAGTTATTTCTATTGTAATATATGAACAGCAGGGGCAAAGGAAAATTCCTGTAAACTATGCAAAAAGAGTAGTTGGCAGAAAAATGTATGGCGGCCAGAATACTTATATTCCATTTAAAATAAATCCATCAGGGGT
>WRFK01000084.1 GCA_009778835.1 Spirochaetaceae bacterium | reverse complement strand
TATTGCCGCAGATGCTAACAAAGGTTTGCCGTTTGCAAATAATTATTTTGATATAATTTTCAGTGTAGGCGCTTATCATTATTTTGGCAGAACTCCTGTAATGCTGCCCTCGCTAATTCCTTTTGTTAAGAGGGGCGGTTATATAGCAGTAGCGGTTCCTGGCTGGCAAAAAGAACTTACCAATGGCGTTCCTCCGGAATTAAAACCATTTTTTTCAAAGGCTGATGCTGAAACATTTCAAACCCTGGATTGGTGGGAAAACTTGTGGAGTAGAGCAGAAGGCGTTGAAATAATAGATCGCCGTGAAATGTCTTGTTGTAAAAAGGCATGGGATGAGTGGCTGACAAGTCCAAATCCTTATGCTGTAGCAGACAGAGGGATGCTGGAAGCTGAAAAAGGGAGTTATTTCAATCTCATTCAATTAATCGCTAAGGTTAAATAAAAAAGCATAATACCTGTGTGTGAGGATTTGTCATGAGAGATTATGGGATTGAAACAAAAAAAAGAGTTGAATTTATCCGGAGTATTATAAAATCCTCAGGAGCGGATGGAGTTGTTTTTGGAAACAGCGGCGGGAAAGATTGTGCTCTTGTTGGGATCCTTTGCAAAATGGCGTGCGACAACACACTTGGCTTGATTATGCCGTGCGGGTCCAGGCGGAATTATGAAATAGACAAAACCGATGCAGAAACCATTGCTCAGCAGTTTGACATAGCTACACGGCTTATTGATTTATCGGATATGAAAAATGAACTTATCCGTGTCGCTGGTAAAGAAACTCATCTTGGCGATTCTGCTCTTGCAAATATAGCGCCGCGCCTCCGAATGACCACACTATACACTGTTGCTGCAAGCGAAAACAGACTTGTGGCTGGAACCGGTAACCGAAGCGAGAGATATATGGGCTATTTTACAAAATGGGGTGATGGCGCTTTTGATTTTAATCCGATTGCCGACCTTACTGTTACAGAAATTTACGAATTTCTCCATTTTCTTAATGCTCCTGATTTTATAATCACTAAAGCCCCTTCTGCCGGACTATTTGACGGTCAGACAGATGAAAAAGAAATGGGCGTTACATATCGCAGTATAGATGGATTTTTGCTTACAGGAACAGTAAATGAGCATGATAAAACCATAATTGAAAGATTTCATAAATCGAGTGAGCATAAGCGCAAAATGCCGGCTGTGTTTGAAGAATAGGGGAGTAAAAGAGAAATTTATTTATGAATAAAAGGCAGGGACTTTTTTCCGTAATTGCGGCAGTTGCAATTCAGCTTACTCTTGGAGTCATGTATGTTTGGAGCGTGTTCCAGACAGGCATTGCTAACACTATTTTTGGTGGAGATAACGCTGCGGCAGGACTTGCTTTTTCTCTTTTGCTTGCAACCTTGTCTATTGGCGGTATAGCAGGCGGCAAACTTGCGGCTAAGTATTCTATCCGGCTTGTTGTGTTTTTAGGCGGAATTATTCTAAGCGCAGGCTTTTTTCTTGCTTCCCTTGTAACTGCGAATATTTCATGGATGCTCTGGATAACTTATGGTATCATGGGCGGAGTAGGTATGGGTTTTACATATTCCACGACTATTGCCTGCGCTCAGAAATGGTATCCACACAAAAAAGGATTTGTTACCGGAGTAGTTATATCTGCGCTTGGCTTGGGCGGCGTTGTTTTTGCGCCCATTGTAGAGAACCTGATTTTATCTTTTGGCGGAACAGGCGTTGGAGAATCAAAAACTTTTATGGTTTTAAGCGCAGTTTTTCTGGTTGTGTGTACTGTTGGGAGCCTTTTTATGAAAACTCCTCCCGAAGGATATATGGAGCATAACGCTGAATCAAATATTGTTGCGGCAAAAACAGACAAGGACTATTCGCCTCGTCAAATGCTTAAAACTTCGCAGTTTTATTTAATAGTCATAACTTTCGCTCTTGCCGGCATGTGCTGGCTTATGATGATAGGTTTTGCAAAGCCTATTGCAATTGCAAAAGGGCTTGAAAGAACTGCTACAATCGGAGTTTTAGCAGCTTCGATGTTTAATTCTATTGGCCGTTTGTTTTGGGGTACTATTTCTGATAAATTAGGACGTATAAATACTATAATCATTTTGCTTTCCGGAACTGTGATTGTTTCCCTTCTTGTTAATATGGCTAATGGTTATTGGATTTTTGTTCTGATTGCTTTTATTGCTTTTTTTTATGGGGGATTTGCGACTGGTTTCCCGGCATTAACCGCTGACATTTTTGGAACGAAATATGTTGCTGCCAACTTTGGTTTTGTGCTCTTGGGCTATAGTACTGCAGCGATAATTTCATCACAGATTGCCGGTTATTATAAAAATATAGCCAGAGATAATATTGATCTCATGTTTCCTGCATTTGTGATTGCCTCTTGTTGTGCTGTAGCAGGAATTATTATGATGATGATTTTACGTCAAAGGATAAATGAACTAAAATAAAGAATACGTATCAGGCTGTAAGGCTGTTTGTATTAAATTGTATGAGGTGTTTAAAATGAAAGATATTAAGAAAATATTTGGAAGCATGGTATTTAACGACATAGTAATGCAGGCCAGGCTGCCAAAGGATATTTATAAAGCTTTAAAAAAGACTATGTCGCAAGGTACTCATCTGGAACTTGATGTTGCTAACAAGGTAGCAAATGCCATGAAAGACTGGGCTGTAGAAAAAGGCGCTACCCATTTTACCCATTGGTTTCAGCCCATGACCGGCACTACCGCAGAAAAGCATGACAGTTTTATTTCCCCATCCGGAGATGGCCGTATCATTATGGAGTTCTCCGGCAAAGAGCTTGTACGCGGAGAATCAGATGCATCCAGTTTTCCATCCGGCGGGCTGCGCGCTACTTTTGAAGCCAGAGGTTATACTGTTTGGGATATTACTTCCTATGCTTTTATCAAAGATGGGACACTTTACATTCCAACAGCATTTTGTTCATACAGCGGAGAAGCGCTTGATAAAAAAACCCCTTTGCTCCGTTCTATGGAAGCTGTTGATAAGCAATCGATGCGTATACTCAAGCTTTTTGGCAATAAATCTGCACGCCGCGTAATTACAACAGTAGGCCCTGAGCAGGAATATTTTCTTATTGATCATGATATGTTCCTGGAACGTCCTGATTTGGTATATACCGGCAGAACATTATTTGGAGCGCGCCCGCCAAAAGGGCAGGAGCTTGAGGATCATTATTTTGGCTGTTTAAAACCAAGAGTTTCGGATTTTATGAAAGAGCTTGAAGAAGAACTCTGGAAGCTCGGTGTCTATGCCAAAACAAAGCACAACGAGACTGCTCCTGCGCAGCACGAACTTGCGTTAATATTTACAACAGCCAATATCTCTACAGACCACAATCAACTTACAATGGAACTAATGAAAACCATAGCAAATAAACATGGCTTGGCATGTCTGCTTCATGAAAAACCATTTGCAGGAGTCAATGGCAGCGGCAAGCATAACAACTGGTCTATTAGTACAGATACAGGCACAAACCTGCTTGAACCAGGAGAAACTCCATATGAGAACGCGCAGTTCTTATTATTTTTGGTTGCAGTTATAAAAGCAGTGGATGAGTATCAGGATTTGTTAAGAGTTTCAGCAGCAAGCGCAGGTAACGACCACAGACTTGGAGGCAATGAAGCTCCTCCTGCAATAGTGTCCATGTTCCTGGGAGATGAACTTACTGAAATATTGGAAGCTCTTGAGTCTGGCAGTGATTATCATGGCAAAGAAAAACATCAGATGGAAATAGGTGTAACTGTACTGCCGCACTTCCCGAAGGATACGACAGACAGGAACCGCACATCGCCTTTTGCTTTTACAGGCAATAAATTTGAGTTTCGTATGGTAGGCTCGACGTTTTCTATCGCAGGACCTAATATCGTACTTAATACAGTTACTGCAGAAGTTTTTCGTCAATTTGCTGATATTTTGGAAAAATCGAATAATTTTACGAGTGATCTGGCTTCGCTTGTAAGGACAACTTATAAGGCTCATAAAAGAATTATTTTTAATGGCAATAACTATTCCGAAGAATGGGTAGCTGAAGCAAAAAGGCGAGGGCTTTCAAATCTGGAAAACACTGTTGATGCTCTTCCTGCATTTGTTTCACAAAAGAGCATTGAATTGTTTACGCAACACCATGTTTATACAGAAACTGAAATCCATTCCCGTTATGAAATTCTTATGGATGGCTACTGTAAGACGCTCCATGTTGAGGCTCTCACAATGGTGGAGATGGTAAATGGCCAGATCATCCCGGCTTGCATAGATTACCAAAACGATTTGGCAAAACTTCTGGACAGGAAAAAAAGAATAGGCGGATATGATACTTCCCTTGAAGCGCATTTACTCGAACAGATTTCCAAAAAATCCACCTGCTTGCTAAAAAGGGTGACAGATCTTGAAAATGTGATAAGTGACTCCAAAGATATACAAGAAATTCTCGCGCATGCATGTTTTTACCGCGACAAGATTGTTCCTGCCATGTCAGAATTACGGCTTATTGTAGATGAGCTTGAAACTATTGTAGCAAAAAAATATTGGCCATTGCCGATATACGGAGAGTTGCTCTACAGCGTTGTATAATTAGTCATTTGAGCTTGTATAAGCTTAGCATTGACGAAATAAAAAAGGCTTCCTTGTTGGAAGCCTTTTTGTTTTGACACTCCTACAGAGTTAGAATTTTATACCAACGCCGAGGGAGGGTTTTACGTGCCAGCTAGTGGTTCTTTCTGTTTCTTTTTCATCAAACTCATAACCAGCAGCTGTATCATATACTACTTGTGTATGGTGCGAGCGGAACAATGTTAATGCCACATTTGTACGACTGAGTATATAGATGTTTCTGTCAAAGTGGAATTGAATTCCAAGAGAAACGCCAGGTCCTATCTGTAGGTCTTTATTCTGAATCCATCCACCATCAGTATTTAGACCAGGAGCCCACTGATCAGAACTCCAGTAGTATAAATGAGCGCCTACAGCCAATGGTACTCTCAAATAGCTGCCATTATAGAGGTAAAATACTGGTCCTAAAAACCCATTAAACCCAAATAATGAATTTGCGTTTGAAGAAGTAGGAGACTGTCCCCCTAGTTCTGTACCAAAGAAAAAGTCTGTATCCAAAGTAAGACCAATTTTTTCGCTAAAGTTAAAGAGCAAAGCTGCTCCCAAAGCGGTATTAGCGGTAACAATCTTGTCTTTTCCAAAATCGCCAACAAATTTTGTATGCGGTGATGGACTATTTGTCCAGTGGATTGGGACACCTACGGTGATCTCAATGTTAAAGAAGTCGCGTTTTACCTGAGCGGTTGTTTCATCTTCTGCATCCTGAGCAAAGCACAGTCCGGCAAGAAGGATCAATGCCGCTAATAAAGCAAGTTTTTTCATCATTTTCTCCTCTCCTAAAAAATGTGTATTTTGACTATTTCAAATACAATTATATATGCTAAAAGTATAATGGAGTCAATTAAATAAAATCAAGTCATTTTAGTTATTTATAAAAAATAATATTAGTTATTTTTTGAATATTATAATAACCGGTAGCAATTAGACTTATTACTTCCGGTTATTCATTGACATATTCTACATAATAATGTAATTTTTTAATAATTATACATTATTGTATATTTGCAATTTTTTCGGAGGGAAGTAAATAATGTCAAAAGAAAAATGTGTTTATTTTTTTGGTGGCGGAAAATCTGATGGTAGGGCAGATATGAAGGAAATTCTTGGTGGAAAAGGGGCCAACCTTGCTGAAATGACAAATATGGGTATTCCTGTTCCTCCTGGTTTTACGATCTCAACAGAGGTTTGTAAAACCTATTATGATAATAACAGAACTTATCCTGATGAAGTAAAAGAACAAGTTAAAGAAAATCTTTTAAAGCTTGAACAACTTCAGGGCAAAAAACTTGGGAATCCTTCTAATCCTCTTCTTGTTTCTATAAGATCTGGGGCTAAAGATTCTATGCCCGGCATGATGGACACAGTCCTTAACCTTGGCCTTAATGATAAAGCTGTAGAAGGGCTCATCAAAAAAACAAAGAATGAAAGATTCGTATGGGATGCATACAGAAGATTTATTCAGATGTTTGGCGATGTTGCAATGAATGTGCCGCATCATGATTTTGAAGAAATCCTTGAATCAGTAAAAAAAGCCAAAGGCATTGAAAATGATGTAGATATGGATGTCGATGACTTAAAAAAAGTAGTAAAACGCTATAAAGAACTTTATAAAAAACATATAAAGAAAGATTTCCCCCAGGATCCAATGGTTCAGCTTTGGGCTGCTATAGATGCTGTTTTTGGATCATGGAATAATGACAGAGCAATTAAATACAGAGCCTTAAATAATATAAAAGGTCTTCTTGGTACTGCAGTAAACGTACAAACAATGGTTTTTGGTAATTATGGAGATAATTCAGGGACTGGCGTATGTTTCTCAAGAGACCCCTCAACAGGCGAAAATTATTTTTATGGCGAATATTTAATGAATGCGCAGGGAGAAGATGTTGTTGCCGGTATAAGAACACCCCAAACACTTAAATCTCTTGAAAAGAAAAATCCGAAAATTTACAAAGAACTTGTAGGCTATAAAGAAAAACTTGAAAAGCACTTCAAAGATATGCAGGATATAGAGTTTACTATCGAACAGGATATTTTATACATACTTCAGACAAGAAATGCAAAAAGAACAGGTCCTGCTGCTATACGATGCGCTGTTGAAATGGTCGAAGAGGGTATGATAAATAAAGAGACAGCAATCAAGAGAGATACACCTGAACAGCTTGACCAGCTTCTGCACCCAATGATTGATCCAAAACTTAAAAAAACCCTAAAGGCTATTACAAAAGGG
>WRFK01000083.1 GCA_009778835.1 Spirochaetaceae bacterium | reverse complement strand
CTGCATATTCATACTGTATATAAATATTATGCAGACAAACAGAAAATTTAAAGATAGTGTGTTCACTTCTCTATTCAGTACTCCTGATGTTCTTAGGGAGTTATACTGCGCTCTTAAAGGAATCTCTCTTCCCAATGATATTCCTGTTTCTATAAACACTTTGGAAAATGTTCTATTCATGGATACTTACAATGATATCTCTTTTGAGATAGGTGGGAAACTTGTTATTCTAATTGAACATCAAAGTACTATTAACCCTAATATGGCATTCAGGCTATTTCTTTACATAGCCCGGATATTTGAAAAAAAGATCGAAGGGAGAACCTTGTATTCAAGAAAACCTATTTCCATCCCACGACCTGAATTTTATGTACTATACAATGGCAAAGATATTTTCCCTGATAAACATATTTACAAGCTATCTGATCTCTTTGAAAAACCAGATTTCCTGGAAAATGATAATCCCTTACTTGAACTTGAAGTAAAAGTACTTAATATTAATGAAGGGAGAAACAAAGAGATTATTAATCGCTCTAAAAAGCTATCGGAATACTGTGTTTTCATAACAAAAATACATGAATACTGGAAAGAATTGGCAATTTAGAAGAAGCAATAAAAAAAGCTATAAAATATTGTCAAAGATATGCTATATTAACTGAGTACCTTAAAACACATGGGTCGGAGGTTCTTAACATGATATTAACTGAATGGAATACTGAAGACGCAATTGCTTTTGCCCGCAAGGAAGAACGAGAAGAAGCTTTGCTGGAAGGTCGAGAGGAAGGTCGTGTTGTTGGTCGAGAAGAGGGTCGTATTGATGGCCTAGAAGAAGGAAAAAAGCATTTCTTGGAATTATTGGATCAAGGACTTTCTATTGATGAAATAAAAAAAAGAATAAATCTCAATATCAAAAAATAAAGAATCTGTTGAAAAATAGAATTCATAAAAACTCATGGGTCGGAGGTTCTTAACATGATATTAACTGAATGGAATACTGAAGATGCAATTGCATTTGCCCGCAAGGAAGAACGAGAAGAAGCTTTGCTGGAAGGTCGAGAAGAGGGTCGCGAAAAGGCTTTTCGGGAGAAGCGCCAGACAGTGGCTAATTTAAAAAAACTTGGCGTTTCCATAGAAATTATTGCTCAGGCCACAAATCTCACTGTAGAGGAAATTAAGAAGATATAGACTAATTTAGTTATCTGCACCCCTGTTTTAATGACGAATCCTCTCAATGGATATATTAATTTTTACCACATTCTAGAGATTCAAAGTTAAATTTGATAATCTTATGCAACTCATTTTTTATACACCCTGTTCTTCTTGCCCCTGCGAAAAAAAATCTTTAAATTTCCATTTACAAAGATCGCAATAAAGAGAAAAGATGTAAAAAATTATAATTCATGATATAATCTTATTCGGAGGCATTTTATGGCTAAATACATACTGGCTCTGGATCAGGGGACAACAAGTTCCCGGGCAATTCTTTTTGACCATGAACAAAATATGATCGGGATAGAGCAGAAGGAATTTGCGCAAGTTTATCCGCGGGAAGGTTGGGTTGAACACGACCCCATGGAAATTTATTCTTCCCAACATGCTGTGATGATGGAGCTTCTTGCCAAAAAGAATATTTCCCCTAATGACATTGCAGCAATAGGCATTACAAACCAGCGGGAAACCACAGTAGTATGGGATAAAAATACCGGCCTGCCTGTGCATAACGCCATTGTATGGCAATGCCGGAGAACTTCCGACATTGTGGATGATCTTGTAAAAAATCAAAACCTGAAAGATTATATAAAAAAGACTACAGGGCTTGTGCCCGACGCGTACTTTTCGGGGACCAAAATAAAGTGGATCCTGGATCATGTTGAAGGGGCGCAAGAGCGGGCACAGAAGGGAGAGCTGCTTTTTGGAACTGTGGATACATGGCTTATGTGGAAACTTTCAGGCAACGTTATCCATGCAACAGATTATACAAACGCAAGCCGCACAATGATTTTTAATATTCATAAACTTGATTGGGATGAGAAGCTGCTAAAAGCCATGAACATTCCCAGACAAATGCTCCCTGCTGTATATCCTTCGGGCAGGATTTACGGCGCTGCAAATATTTTGGGGAAAGAGATACCCATAGCAGGTGTTGCAGGGGATCAACAGGCTGCTCTTTTTGGCCAATGCTGCTTTAACAAGGGAGAGGCGAAGAATACCTACGGAACCGGCTGTTTCCTATTAATGAATACAGGCAATGAGCCATGCGAAAGCCAAAACGGTCTTTTGACCACCATCGCTGCCGGTATGGACAATAAAGTCCAGTATGCCCTTGAAGGAAGCGTCTTTGTGGGCGGCGCTGTTATACAGTGGCTAAGGGATGAGATGCGTTTAATTACAGAAAGCGCTGATTCTGAATACCATGCCTCCAGGGTAAGCGATACAGGCGGAGTTTATCTGGTTCCTGCGTTTACCGGCCTGGGCGCGCCCTACTGGGATATGTATGCAAGAGGCTGCATTGTAGGAATTACCCGCGGGACAAAGCGTAACCACATTATAAGGGCTGCGCAAGAATCTATTGCCTACCAGAGCATGGATCTTGTACGGGCAATGGAAAAAGATACGGGAACAACTCTTAAGGAGTTAAAAGTTGACGGAGGCGCAAGCCAGAATAAATTCATAATGCAGTTTCAGGCTGATGTTATAAATGGAGTTATACACTGTCCAATGATTCGGGAAACCACTGCTTTGGGCGCAGCATACCTTGCCGGCATTGCAACAGGTTTCTGGCAGGGGCTTGATGAAGTCAAAACCAAATGGAAGTGCGACAAGACTTTTTCTCCCAACATGGACGAAGCGCGCAGGACAAAACTTATAGCAGGCTGGCACAAAGCAGTTGGCCGTAGCACAGATTGGGCGCCAAAATAATAATGTATGCTATAAGCGCCGCTGTCAGCCAGGCAGATGTTTTTTTCTAAGTTCGACCTTGTTGATTTTTCCAACGCTTGTCTTATCAATAGCCTGAACAAATTTTACTTTTGTCAGTACCGCTTCACGCGGAAGAAGTCCAAGGTCAATATATTTTTTTACATGCTTCACAATCTCTTTTGCCTTAATTGTTTCACCGGCTTTTGGCACAACCAGGGCAAATGGAACTTCTCCCCAGCTTGTGTGCGGATAGCCTATTATAGCAACTTCGGCTATTGCCGGATAAAGGCAAAGGATGTCCTCAATTTCCAGCGAGGATATCCATTCTCCGCCTATCTTAATAACATCTTTTATTCTATCTGTTATACGCAGTGATCCTGTAGAATCCCGGCAACCAACATCCTGAGTATGCATCCAGCCGCCTTCCCACAGTTTCTCCGAATTGGAGGTATCTTTAAGATAACCCTGGGTATACCATGGAGCGCGGATCAAGACTTCTCCTGTTGTTTTATCGTCCCGGGGAGCCTCGCCTTCTGCGTTCATTACTTTCATATCAACAAGGCCTATTGGCCGTCCTGCGCGGACAAGAAGAGATGCCTTGTCTTCAACAGGAAGCGCTTGCTCCTCTGTACTTAAATGCTGAACAGTAATAACAGGGCAAGTTTCAGACATACCATAGCCGCAGTAGATATCTATTCCCCTTTTTAGAGCTTTGATTGCAATTGCGCGTGGAAGAGCAGAGCCTCCTATAATAACTTTCCAGTGGGAAAGGTCATAGTTTTCCGAAGTAGAGTCTGAAAGAAGCATATTGACGATTGTCGGAACACAGTGGGAGTAAGTAACTTTTTCCTTAGCAATAAGTTTCAGAAGCACATCGGGCAAATACTTTCCGGGAAAGACCTGCTTAAGCCCAAGCATGGTTGCAATAAAAGGAATACCCCAGGCATGAACATGATACATTGGCGTTATAGGCATATAAACATCTTCCATGTGGAGGCGGCTTTTTTCGGTTGGTATGGTTAAAGCAGACATCATTGCCAAAGTGTGAATAACGATTTGCCGATGGCTGAAGTAAACGCCTTTTGGCAGACCGGTAGTACCGGTTGAAAAAAAAGTTGTGGCCCGCGTATTCTCATCGAAGTCTGGAAATTCCGCAAGAGGCTTTGCCCTCTCAAGCATATCTTCATAAATACCTGAAAATTCAAAGCTTGTTTTTTGTATTTCATTGGGATTGGAAAGAAGAACATAATGTTTAACAGTATTAATGCGCCCTTTTATCTGTTCAAGAATCGGAAGGAAATCAGAATTGACCAGAATGACTTTATCTTCTGCCTGCGCTATTGTGTAAATCATCTGTTCTGCAGACATCCTGATATTTACCATGTGTAGGACTGCCCCAATCATTGGTATTGCAAAATAACATTCAAGATAACGATGCGAATCCCAGTCCATAACAGCCACCACATCTCCTGGTTTTACGCCCATTTCAATTAAGGCAGAGGCAAGCCTTGCGACCCTATCCCTCATTTGGCGATAGCTAATGCGCACAATATCTTTGTAAACTATCTCCTGGTCAGGATTGTATGCATGCGGACATAAAAGAATGTTTTTAATGAGGAGGGGAGAACTGTATGCGGAAGGTGTTTTATATATTAGTGTTTCCATGCAGGCTTCTACCAGTCAAGCCTTACAGGGATTCCGCATTTTTTTAGATATTCTTTAATTTCTTTAATGGAATAATATCCATAATGAACCATTGAGGCGACAAGAGCTGCATCTGCTTTTCCTTTTATAAATACATCGCTAAGATGTTCAGGTTTTCCGCCGCCGCCGGATGCAACAACAGGAATACCTACATTTGAAGAAATAATATTTGTAAGATTTACTTCATAACCCTGCTTTACGCCATCGGTATCTATTGAATTAAGGACAATTTCGCCGGCTCCAAGTTTCTCTGCTTGTTTTGCCCATTCCAGAGCATCGAGTTCTGTCGGAGTTCTTCCGCCATTTATAACAACGCGGTATCCTGATGGCATAGCACGGTCAGCAAGCGCATCCATTCCAAGAACAATACATTGCCTGCCAAAGAGAGATGCCCCTTCTTCAATTATCGAAGGATTTTTTACTGCCTGGCTGTTAATGCTTACTTTGTCGGCTCCTACAAGCAGCACTCTTCTTATATCATCTGTAGTTGCTATCCCGCCGCCTACTGTAAAAGGAAGCGATATTTTTTCCGCAACTTTTTCCACAATATCGATCATTATTCCCCTGTTTTCAGCCGAAGCAGTAATATCGTAAAAAACAAGTTCATCTGCCCCTTCTTTATAATATTTTTCAGCCATCTCTACAGGGTCGCCAATATCTACGTTACCTTTAAATTTTATCCCTTTTGTTGTTTTTCCGTCCCTTACATCAAGGCATACAATTATTCTTTTTAAAAACATATCTATTCTCCTTTAAGAAAATTATTTATCAATTTAAGACCATGTCTTCCCGATTTTTCGGGATGAAACTGGAGCGCGCATATATTATCGCGCGATATGGCGCAGGTAAAAGCAATTCCATATTCACATTCCCCTATTGTAAATTCTTTTTTAACATTGGGATAGTAGGAGTGCACAAAATAAAATGATGAGTGGTTAGGAATATCTTTAAAAAGATAGTGCGGTTTTACATAACGCACTGTATTCCACCCTATTTGCGGAATTTTAAGTCCCATGTTTTTGTCAAACAGTTGCACTTTCCCGTCTACAATATTTAAGCATTCTGTGTTTCCTTCTTCCGACCACGAGAGGATAATCTGCGTCCCCAGGCAAATACCAAGTAACGGATTCCCTTTCTTTGCATATTCTCTTAAAAATTGGTCAAGACCATATTTTGAAAGATTTCGCATTGCGGAACTTGCTTCTCCGACTCCGGGGAATATCAACTTGTCGCAATTTTTAAGTTTTTTGGGATCATCTGATATTATAAAATCCGCATTTAGATTTTTAAGCGCATTTTCAATACTTTTTAGATTTCCTGCTTTATAATCCACTACACCTGTAACCAATTTGCTTCCCCTTTTTATGGACTGTCTATTATAAAATCAGCGATAAATGTATTAAGCTTTTCCAGTGGAATATCGGGAATATTAACATAGACAAAAACTTCATCATGGTAAATACTGTTATTCTCTCTTAGTGTTTTTACATCTGTTATTTTTTTCTTTACTACATAATCAGATATGAAAAGCCTTATTACAGAATTAAAAAGCAATGCTTTTTTTTCATCTTCAACCAGAAAGGAAATATTTATTCCGCCTGCTTTTTTATTTTTGGGATCAAGAATTACATCAAAATTCACTTCTTTAATTGTATCAAGATTCACATTTTCATTTACAAATTGTGTAAAAACATTATCCGGTGTTTTTGAAGTTATGTGAAAAACCGAATTATCAACTACAGGATAAGTAACGGATTCATTTGAGATAATAATATCAATAATTCTCTTTGCGCGAAAATCCGCAGAATCGCTTTCCTGCCCTTTCCCCTTTTTAAAATCTGAAACTATGATAGTATTTTTGAACAGAATAATAATGGTTTTTGTGTTATCGGAAAAATAATATCTTAATTTTCGATAAGCGCCCTCTTTCCATTCCTCACTTTCCTCGAGCCTATCTCTGATAAAGGAATCCGGATAGCTCCCCTGCGTTACAATGTAGCCCCAATTATCATCTAAAAAGAGAGCGCTAATATTATCTGTCCTTTCTTTTAAAAATTTAGGGACTCCCCTTTGGGATGAAAATTCTTCAATCTTTTCATTGATAACAGGAATGGTTGCAGCGATTTTTTTTATCTTTAAATAAACAGAAAAATCCCCGGGAATAATATCCAAAGGGCTTAATTTGTCAGGAAGTTGTTTGCCGGTAACACACCCTGACAATATAATTGTCAGGGGTAATATAAGGGTAAATAAAAATGCTTTATTAATTAACTTTTTT
>WRFK01000082.1 GCA_009778835.1 Spirochaetaceae bacterium | reverse complement strand
TCAAATTTACCTTTACACAGAGGCTGAACAGAAGGACCAATCTTACTCTTTCCTTTGTATCCTCCATATGCGATTGCATGAAAAATACCAATATCAGGAGAAAAAATAACCAAACCTTTATGGTAATCCTGTATTCTGTAATTACGGATTATAATTCCTTCCAGTTTAAGATTTCTTTTTATTTGACGGACTTTTTCCATAAATAGATTTTTTTCCTTGACCTAAGTATATATAATAATTAGCTTTAAGATAATATTAATGTTATAATAAGAATTAATATCATTTTAAGATAATCTTTTCAGGAGATAAAAGGTGCAAAAGGAAATAGTTCCCGCAGGACAGCATATGCCAAATAAATTGTTTATAATTCCTCTTTCAGGGAAACCGATTTTTCCTGGTATTTTTACCCCTCTTATGATAATTACAAGAGAAGATATAGAAGTTGTTGAACAATCCATGCAAAAAGACAATATGCTTGGCCTTATAATGCTTAAGGATGAAGATCCTCCAACAGAAGTTACATCAAATGATCTATATTCTATAGGTACTGCAGCTAAAATAATAAAGAAAATAAACCTCCCTGATGGAGGAATGAATATTTTTATCTCCACATTAAAAAGGTTCAGAGTAAAGCACTATATTTCAGAACAAATACCTCTTTCTGCTGATATTGAATTCCTTGATGATGAAGCTGAAAAAGGTAATGAGGTAAAAGCTCTTACCCGTTCTATTATTTCAGAAATGAAAATATTGTCTGAAAATAATCCTCTCTTTTCCGAGGAGATGCGGCTCAATATGGTCAACATAGATAATCCCGGAAAAATCGCAGACTTCGTAGCATCGATAATCAATATAGAAAGAGGAGAACAGCAGAAAATACTTGAAACTCTTAATGTAAAAAAAAGAATAGAACAGGTTTTTATTTTTATCAAAAAAGAACAAGAGCTCCTTAGAATACAGAAAAAAATACAAAAACAATTAAATGAAAAAATAGAAAAAAGCCAGAGAGAGTATTTCCTTAAAGAAGAACTAAAAGCAATAAAAAAAGAACTTGGAATGCCCATAGATTCAAAAAGCAGTGAATATTTAAGATTTAAGGAAGCAATTGAAAAACTTAATTTACATGGAGAAGCAAAAGAACAAGTTGAACAGGAATTGCAAAAATTCTCCCTTATGGAACCAATATCAGCAGAATTTGGAGTTACACGCAACTATATTGATACAATAATTTCACTTCCATGGAATGATCCCAAACCAGAAGATCTTAATCTGCAAAAAGCAAAAGTAATTCTTGATAAAGATCATTATGGTCTTGAAGATGTAAAAGAAAGAATTATTGAATATCTTTCTGTAAGAAAACTTAAAAAAGATACAAAAGGTTCTATTATTTGTCTTGTAGGGCCTCCTGGAGTAGGAAAAACTTCAATCGGAAAATCAATTGCAAAAGCAATGGGAAAAGAGTTTTTTAGATTTTCTGTAGGCGGGATGAGAGATGAGGCAGAAATCAAAGGGCACAGAAGAACATATATAGGCGCTATGCCCGGCAAAGTTATACAAGGTCTTAAAATCGTAAAAAGCAAAAACCCTGTTTTTATGATCGATGAAATCGACAAACTTGGAGTTTCATTTCAGGGAGACCCATCATCTGCCCTTCTTGAAGTTCTTGACCCTGAACAAAATTGCGCATTCAGAGACCATTATCTTGATCTTCCTTTTGATATTTCCCATGTTCTTTTTATTACAACTGCAAATATTCTTGATACGATCCCTGGCCCATTGCGGGACAGAATGGAAATAATAAGGCTTTCCGGTTATATAAAAGAAGAAAAAATCGCAATTGCAAAAAAATACCTTATTCCAAAAACTCTTGCAGCAAGCGGCCTTACCAAAAAAGATGTTATCTACACTCCAGATGCTCTTACAAAAATTGCAGACCAGTATGCCCGCGAAGCTGGTGTAAGAAATTATGAAAAAGCGCTCGACCGCATATACCGAAAAATTGCAAAGCAGATCGTACTTGAAGGAAAGAAACCGCCTGTTACTATCTCGGCAAAAGAGATTGAAAAATATCTTGGGCCTCCGCAATTTAGACCAGAGGAGATAAAAAAGATTACAAAACCCGGTATGGCGATAGGGCTTGCATGGACAAATTTTGGCGGAGATACATTGATGATAGAATCTGTGTATAGCGCCGGAAAAGAAGGATTTAAAATGACAGGCCAGATGGGAGATGTAATGAAAGAATCTGCAACAATTGCCTATACTTATGTAAGGACAATTGCCCCAAAATACAAAATTCATAAAGATTTTTTTGAAAAAAATATTTTTCATATCCATATTCCCGAAGGAGCTACACCCAAGGATGGACCTTCTGCAGGAATAACAATGGCAACAGCGCTCCTCTCTCTTATAAGGAAAAAAACAATTAAAAAGAATTTTGCAATGACAGGAGAACTTTCTCTTTCAGGAAGCGTTCTTCCAATAGGCGGGCTAAAAGAAAAAACAATCGCAGCAAGACGTAACAATATAAAAAATATTATAATCCCAAAACAGAATGAAAAAGATCTTGTAGAAATTCCCGCGCATGTAAAGAAAGGTATCAAGTTTTATCCTGTAGACACTTTTGATAGTGTAATTGAGTTGGTATTTTGAAATTAATAAAATTTGCCATTATTGCTTTTATATGTTTGTTAATGGTTTCATGTCAAAAAATAAACAGCAATGATAAATATGTTGAAGGAAATATAAAAATCACTCAAAAAGAATTTGCAGAAACTCTTAGCAACCTTCCTCCGGATGTCAGGGAAAAAATAATTAAAGATAGAGCTGTTTTTCTTTCATATATTGAATGGTTTATTAAAATATCTGATCAGGATAAGAATTTTATTTTTTTCCCTGTAGACAAAGCAAGAAAGCTTCCTGAAAATTTCAATCCATCTGACCTAAAAGACCTTGATAAAGAAGGTTTTCCTGTTAATAAAAAAGGGATGCAACTAAGGGCAAATACAATTGCAGCGCTTAAAGAGATGAGCAGTGATGCTGCTGCAAATGGAATAGAACTTTTAGTTTCATCTGCATTCAGGTCTTATGAGTACCAGAAAAACCTTTATAATTATTACGTTGGTATACATGGAAAAGAAGAGACTGATAAATTTTCTGCTTTGCCCGGAGCATCGCAGCACCAGCTTGGAACAGTAATTGATTTTGGTTCAATAACGCTTGAGTTTAAGGATACTCCGGAAGGAAAATGGATTAAAGAAAATGGGTGGAAATATGGTTTTTCCCTCTCCTACCCTGAAAATTATGAAAAGATAACCGGGTACAATTATGAGCCCTGGCACTACAGATATATTACAAAAGAAGGCGCTCTGGTAGAAAAAGAATTTTTTAATGGGCTGCAATACCTTTTTCTTAATTACCTGGCAGAATATATGGATTTTTTTAGGGCGAACGTGATTGCAGATAAATAACTTTAGTTGCAAGCGATTATTTTTTTAACGCGCTACAACGCCATACACTAATGGACAGCCCCAATAAATTGATTTTAAAATTCATCACCTTTCAAGGAGAGAAAGAGAGTTATTAAACATAATTCTTATCATAACAAATGCGGCAGCTTCAGTATTGATCCCTGCGGATATGCCCAAAATATTATCTGGCAAATTTCCTTCTATTCCCCATATATAGGTACCTGAAGAAGAAACAGGAGAACCATAGAATTGGGTAAGTCTGCTAACAATATCATTTAAAGTTTTACCTATCATGTTAATCTCGAATCCTACGAGACCTATTTTTGGATCAATAAGAAAAGAATACATCCCAACAGGATTATTACTAAAAAAAATATATATGTTTTCTTGAGGAGCCTGCCATTCTCCATTTTTCATTATAGGCTTAATTTGCGAGTAACTCATTCCCATTTTTATTCCTGCTGGAATTTCCTGGGCATTCATGGCAAAAACTAACACAAAAAAAAGACCTGCAATAGAAAAAAACTTTTTCATTATATTTTTCTCCTTTTGATTTAGAAAACCTCTAAATCAAATATTTATCTCTTGCTTCATAGTTTTTGATTTTAATTTTATAGGCACAAATAATAATTGTCAATTAAAAACAGTTTGTACTCAGCGACCAGTAGAAAGGTCAATGGTCATGCTGTATCTTATTTTTTCCTGGTTATACCATATCTCGCGTGGAGCGCGACTTAAGATTGTGTTGATTCTGGTAAATCATCAAAAGTTTCAATCCACGCGCTATTTTTTTTCAATCATATAGCCTTTTTCACTCAATTGATTTAACAAGCCATCAGGTCCATGCAAGTGTCCTTGACCAACAAGTATAAATTCCACTGCAGGTGTTTTTAAATATTTTTCGATCACAGGCATCCATGAGTTATTTCTGTTTTTTACCATTGCCTCGTAGACTAAAGGAAAATATTCCCTTTCATATTCCATTGCTCCATTATCCACTATGCCATTTTTTAAAACATCAACCATTTCGGAAAATTCCATCTCCATCTGATTTTCTTTATAAGAATCAAGTACAGCAAAGATGTAATCATAATAAGAGTTACCGTATTCATTACCAAGATTTGCCAATAAATTAAACTGAAATTCCTGTGTCTCAAAGTATTCAACCTTCTTGTCTTGTTCAATTGCTTTTTCATAAAAATAAGTATCTACCCCATCCACTGTAGCAAATTGAGTTATTACATGCATAGTTAATATTGTATATGCCATATGTGGTTTTAAATATTTTAATTCCAGCACAGGATAATTATATTTTTCGCATAATGATTCAATTACATTAAAAGTTTCACTGCTTAGGATCAATTCTAATGATTTATTATCAGGATTTAAAAATAAATTTATAAAACTTTTTATTTCTTCATTCACATTCATTTTGGCTTCTAAATTTTGCGCAACTTCTATATAAGCAGCTATTTGTTCATCAGCAGATTCTTCTGATATTTTAATAATAATAGCAAGCATCTCATTAAATATTTTTGTTTCATCCTCTGTAAGAATTATTTCCGGATTAGTAAAACTGTCATAAACTTTTTCATGCGTCTCCAGCATCACACTAAACTGAGTAACTAATTCATTAAACAAAATAATTTTTTCTTCATTTAAAAATTTTTCAGAGATAATATTGCAATCATCAATAAACAACTTTATTTGTTCATTATTTATTATATCCATTGGATCGCCAGTGCTTTCAAACACAATAATTTCCGATTCATCAAAAGCAGTGTAAAATGGTTCAGGTAATGGGTAATCAGATTCACGTAAAATATGAATAGTACCTCCAATATATAAAATATTATCTCCATTGCTTATCTTCCAGACAGATGTTTCAGCATGTAAATATAGTGCAAAGAATAATACAATAATAACAAAAATATTTTTTCTCATTTTCAAATCTCCCAAATATTAACCAAGTTTTCCTCTTCCGGATTTTTTTGCTTCCTTAATCTTTATCTTTTACCACAAATCCAAATTCAGCACAGCTCCAGTAGGTACGTTCATTATTTTTTTTGACAGAAATCCTTAGAAAGTATTTTCCCGGCTTTAAATTTGGCACTGTAATTTTATACACATCCATTCTTCCCGGATAAGAAGTGCTGCCACTTTGCACTCCAAGTTGAGTGTACCAGCCATAACTCATGTCATACCCTTCTTTTAAGGTAAATTCATAAGTGACATTTTCTCCTGCAACAATTTCATTTATTCTGACAAGGTCTGGCCAAGTTTCAAATACTTTAAAAAATGTCGGTCTTACAAAAAAAAGATTATTAAATTCTTCTGCGCTGACCGGAGGATCTAAAAGTTGATCAGATACTTTCTCCGAAAAATGGTCATAAATGAAAAGCGAAGGATCTACAAATAGATAATCGGTTTTGTACCTGATTACGTAGTTCTTCCCATTCAAGTAACCAGCATTCCATGTGCTGTCTATGAGATAATTTTCCCCCTCTATGGTTACAATATTCCATGCATGATTTGTATTAAATACATTATGATTCTTGAATATTTCACGGCCAATATTCCATCGGGCATAGCCTGATACTATCCTGCATTTGATTTCCAAAGCATCGCAAAGATACTTAAATACATCCGCATAGCCTGCGCATACTGCATATCCCCGCTTTATTACAGCATTGAAGTCCTGAGATGCGTACCTGCCTGAAAAATATGACTCTGTATCATATTTAATATTAAGAGCTACCCAGTCATGGGCTTTTTTTACACGTTCATAATCATTGCTTGATTTTTCGGTAATATACTCTGCCAGAAGCCGTATAAACGTAACAGGATCTTTTACTCTATGCGCAGTAATTTCTTTGGGTAAATTCTTTATATCAGGATCCGGCGTGTCTGGCAGATAAGCAAAGACCGATTCCCCTTTCGCGTTCTTTACTATAACCTCGGTCTGAGGGTTGGTCTGAGCATGAATCACCAGAGGTAACATAAGGATTAGGAATATAGCGATTTTCTGCTTTTTAAGTAAAGTTAATAAGGATAAACTCACCATATTTTATTTCTTTTTATGGCGATCATGCAAATTCTTTCGCAAAGATCTGGAAAAGAGATCCCCATTACAGCAGCAGACTGAGGCAACAGACTTGTCGCAGTCATACCCGGCAGAGCATTTACCTCAAGGCACCATATATTTCCATCTGGATCCATTCTAAAGTCAACTCTGCTGTATCCTTCCATTCTGAGCGACTTATGAGCTTTCAATGCAGTTGACCTTAGCAGTTCTGTTTGTTCTGCACTTATTTTTGCAGGGAAGATCTCCTCTGCACCGCCCTTCTGGTATTTACTTTTATAATCAAATATCTCGGAAAACTTTGGGATGATTTCCCCAATTCCAAGAGGCTGATCCTCTATAACTCCTACAGTAAATT
>WRFK01000081.1 GCA_009778835.1 Spirochaetaceae bacterium | reverse complement strand
TTTTACAATTTTATCAAAAACATCCTGGTAGTCTTCTTTGACTACCAGTTTTTTTCCTGAAAGCATTACTAATGTAGTGTCAGGATTTAATTCAATACATTCAATTTGGTGCGGATTAAGATAATATTTTTCGCCGTTAAGTCTTGTCACATCAATCACTTTCTACACCTTTTTTATTATTACCTCTTAAGGGTAAGTAACTCCTGCAGCATTTGATCTGCAGTTTGTATTGTTTTTGAATTTGCCTGAAAACCTCTCTGTGTAACAATCATATCTGTAAATTGTTCAGAAAGATCCACATTACTCATTTCAAGAGTTCCTGCGATAAATGTTCCTCTTCCCGCAACTCCGGAAACGCCAATATCTGCAAATCCCGAGTTATTTGTTCTGGCAAACATTGTGTCGCCAATTTTTTCAAGGCCGCCTGCGTTAACAAAATTTGAAAGCGCTATCTGACCTATTGCCCTGTTTGTTCCATTTGAATAAACACCGGTTATAATACCGCTTGAGTCGATCCTGAAATTTTCAAGATAGCCAAGCGCATATCCATTCTGGTAAAAAGATTTTGTTGAATTTTTTTCTGCAAACTGTGTAATTGTATTTTTAGCGCTTCCTATTTCCCCAAGTGTAAGATTAAAAGTCTGTCGTACAGATTCTTGCCCTTCGGGAATTGTTGTATCCGGAACATTAAAAGAAACAGGAATCTGAAGCACTCCTTCATTAATAACAGCGCCCTGCTCATCTTCTGCAGATAATAACAAACCATCATTGCCAAATTGAATTATTAATACGTTTCCTTCGTTATTATTGGCCCCAACATCAACGGCTGTCTGGCTATCTGCTTCTGCATTCCTGTTTACAAAAACTTCGGCTCTCCATCTGTTTGGTTCACCGGGAACTTTTGTAAAATCAATGCTCATTTCATGTTTATTGCCAAAACTATCATAAATTGTTTTATTGATTGTCCAGGTATTCTGCATTGTTTCTGCAAGACCTGAACCTTCGGTAAGTTCATTTAATCTTTTATCAAGGTTACATGCAAGCATGACTTCTGTTGTTGCAAAGGCAGGATCTTTACCTCCCACAGGAATTATAAGATCGCTTGGATCTGCAGAAGTGTTTAATATTTCAACTCCATCTACAACCTGGGTCATCCAACCCTGTACTCTTAAACCATTTGAAGGATTTACAAGAGTACCGTTTTCATCAATACCAAATGCGCCTGCGCGTGTATAAAATTCCTGTTCACCTTTTCTTAAAACAAAGAAGCCGCTTCCCTGTATGGCAACATCTGTCGCAACACCGGTACTTTGAAGAGCGCCCTGTGTATGAATGGTATCTATAGCTGCAACACTCATTCCAAGACCAACCTGTTTTGGGTTTACACCGCCAAGTTCTTCTGTAGGCCTTGCTGCTCCCTGAAGTGTCTGTGCCAGCATATCCTGAAAATTGACTCTGTTCTTTTTGTAGCCAATTGTATTTACGTTTGCAATGTTATGTCCAACAACATCCATTCTTGTTTGATGATTCTGAAGTCCTGAAACTCCTGCATATAATGATCTCATCATAAGATTTGCCTCCTATTGCCTATCTATTCCTGTCTGATCTTTTCTATTCTTGACATATCATAATATTTTCCATTGACAAGAAGCTGTGGATATTCATATCCGGACACTTCTTCAACCTTTCCTGTAATCACCTGTTCTCCGTCTGTAACCTGCACTGTCTTGCCAATTAAACTAATTGCCTGATTAGATGCAATTACATTCTGCATCTTTGCAAATTCCTTGCTCATGTTAGTCATCTGTTCTAGGGATGAAAACTGCGCCATCTGTGCAATAAATTCCCTGTCTTCCATTGGTTTCGTAGGATCCTGATGCGTAAGCTGTGTAATTAATATTTTCAGAAAATCATCTTTATCAAGTTGATTTTTAGATGCCCTTTGCTGTGATGCTGCAAGTGTTTTATTAAAACTGTCAACCTGCATCTGGATTCTGCTTTTTTCAATATCAGTCATGGTACTACTTATATCCACAAAAACCTCCGTTTTTAGATAACCATGTCAACCAGTCTATCTTCCGATAACATAGTTCTTATGATCGTATGCTCACTAGCTTTTTCAATTTCTTTTAATACAAGAACTTTGTCATTTTCCATAGATTGTTTTTCTTTGTTATTTTGTTCTCCACCTACAGCAACATCAATTGTTGCAGAGGAATATCCGCTTTCTTTAAAACTTTTAATAAGATTTTCTATATTGTTTTCAAATATTTCTTTTACATTATGATTATCGACTATTATTCTGCCTGCTATATGACTATCATTAAGCATGAGCTTAATCCTTACATAACCAAGGCTTTCGGGTTTCATCAAAAGTTTGATTTCCCCTTCATTATTTTCTTTTAAAATTATATTTGCATTTCTTACTATATTTGTATTTCCATTTTCTCTAAGATATTCAAGAAACTGACTTTGGAACGAGGAGATGCTGTTTTTTGATGACATGAGACTTGTGTCAAGCTGCTGTAGTTTTCCGTTTGATAACTGCATCTGGGAATCGGGAAGCAGATCTTTCAGATCCACATTATTCTGGTTAATATTATTATTTAAGAAAGTAAATCTGCTTGCTTGTGATATTTCAGAACCCTCTTTCCCGGAAAATGACTTTAAAAATTCTGTGTTTTTTAAAGCGGAATTTTTTCGTAAATCAACAATTTTAAAAAACTCTTTTTTTTCTTTTTCTTTTTTAAGTTCATTGTTTTCTTTAAGGTTTGTATTTTTTTCAATATTGTTATTTTGATTTAAGTAATAACTTATATTAAAACCATTTTTTTCTATGGAATTCTTTTCAAATAATTGTAATAAAGTATTTCTTGAAGAAGATGATTTTTCTTTTACTGCCTTATCTTCTTTCTGTATTCGATCTGCAGATTGTTCCAGATCTTTAAGTTCGATATTTTTCGCAGCATTAGCAGAGAGAGATTCCGGTTTTATAGCTGTTTGCTGGGGAAGAAGAGCATTAAAATCAAAATCCTGTTTTAGATCCTGCGCTTTCTTTTTTTCCGCAATTTTTGGCTGAGGTTTTATTTCTTCTTTTTTAATATTTTCTTTTTCTGATATTTTGCCCAAGAGAGTATTTTCAAATAGTTTTTTAAATGATAATGAATCTTTTATTGTAAGAGAATCAATGGATAGTGATTTTGTCTTTCTTTTCGTATGAGCAGCTTTAATATTCAAACTATTGCCTGATTTTTTATCAAGCTGCATAAAATGCTCAGGAGATTTTAATTCTTTTTTTACACTAATTTCCGCAGACAAATATTGCTCCTTTAACCCCTTTTAAGCGCCAAATTCATTAGGCTTAATTGTCATCTTGCGCTTTATGGATGCAGACCTTTCAGGCGGCATCAGCGACAACCAGTAAGCTACAAGCGATGCTTCGCCTGATTCCTGCGAAATACGCTCAGTAACTCTTAAAATATCTATGATATCCTGATCATCCATCTGAAGAAGAATATCTTTTGCCTTTACAGGAGGCATACCGGTAAGATATCTTGATGACTGTTCAAGGTTCGCTATTTTATTCTCGTACAATAATGTGCGCACGTTAAATGAATTTTCTCTTTCTGCCAAAGCTTTTTCTTTTTCATCAAGAATTTCAATTCTTTGCTTCATTTCTATATTGCGTTTATCAAGTTCTCCATTTTTTTTGTTAAGTTCTTCCTCTCTTATGTCGAGAGCTTCTTTCATTTTGTTGTATCTTTCCTGCTCAAGAAGAAAAACATTATCTTTATCTTCAATTTTTGGCGCTTTTTCCTTGTTTATAAGCGCATACATAAATGCAATTTGCTCTCTTGCGTTTATTATTCCCAAATAATCAAACCATACCATGCCGCCGAAAAACAGAACTATTATAAGTAATAACAAAACAAAAATGCGAAGTCCTGTGTTTGGATCTCTTCTTATTGCCATATTTAAACCTCCTGGATAATATCAAAATTGCTGCTTACAATGTCATCAATCTCTTTTGCTTCTCTTAAAAGCTCTTTTCTTTTGTGTTCATATGCTTCTTTTTCTTTAAGCTTTTCTATTACTTTTTTATTTTTTAGAGCTTCCAAATATTTCAATCTTTTTTCTTCCTTTTCTTTATTTATCGGTATAAGTTTTTTCCTAAAAGCAGATATTTTTCTTTCAATTGCAGAGATACGCGATTGATCAAACATGATAGAATAAACATCAACTTTTGAACCGCTGAATCTCAAACCCATAATACCTTCTTTTTTCTTTTCAAAATCTTCAATGCTGTTTACTATTTGCATATATCTGCCTGTAACTTCCGCAAGTTCCAATAGTTTTTCTTTTTCCGCGTATCCCCGTATTTCAAGAAGTTTTTCAAGGTCAAATACAAACTTTCTCATAATCTCCCTTTTTTATAACTTTACACCTGCAATTTTCGCTATACCTGCAAAAGTTTCTCCAAGTGTTGATGTTTCATCTATTTTTTGAGCAAGATACTTTTTAATCTCAGGTTGCTTTTTAACTGCTTCATCAATTTCAGGATTAGATCCTTTTACATAAGCGCCTACATTTATAATATTTTCAGCATCAGAGAACACAGATATTTGATTTCTTACATATCCTCCGGATTGCTTGACCTCTTTGGGTAAAATTTTGTCTGAAATTCTTGAAATTGATTTTAAAATATCAATCGCAGGATAGTGGTTTGATTCAGCCATTTTTTTGCTTAAAATAATATGCCCGTCAAGAAAACCTTCCGCATTATCCGAAACAGGTTCATCAAGGTCATCTCCTTCAACAAGAACCGTGTAAAATCCTGTCAATGTGCCATGAAGAGAATTGGCGCAGCGTTCAAGAAGTTTCGGCATTTCTGTAAATACAGAGGGTGTAAAACCTCTTGTTGCCGGAGTTTCTTTGATCGCAAGACCAATTTCGCGCTGAGCTCTTGCAAACCTGGTAAGAGAATCAAAGAAAAACATTACATTTTTTCCTCTGTCTCTGAAATATTCGGCAATTGCAGTAGCGGTAAATGCCCCTTTTATTCTTGAGATAGGCGGGGTGTTGGACGAAGAGACAACTATAACAGATTTTTTCATCCCTTCGGGACCAAGTTCATTCTCTATAAATTCACTTACTTCCCTGCCTCTTTCTCCTACAAGAGCTATTACATTTACATCTGCATTGCTGTTCCTTGCTATCATCCCCAAAAGTGTTGATTTTCCAACTCCTGCTGCGGAAAAAATTCCCATACGCTGACCTTTGCCTACAGCGAGAAGAGCATCTATAGCTCTTACACCGGTCTGAATTTGCTCATTTACAGGTTTTCTTTTTAATAAATCCGGAGGAGTATTAATAACAGGAATTTTAGAAGCTCCTCTTATATTGCCTTTATCGTCAACAGGCCTGCCCATACCATCCAGAACCCTGCCAAGCATTCTCGGTGAAACAGATATAGAATGGCTTTTTCCTGTAGCAACTACTACATCTCCTATTTCGATCCCATCAAAAGAATCATAAGCCATAAGCTGTATTGCCTCTTTTTTTAGCGCAACAACTTCTGCCCATATCGGAGGAAGTGAATTATTTAGAATTATATAGCATAGCTCGCCAAGAACAACTCTGGGACCATAGCTTTCAATAAGAAGCCCCTGTACCTTTGTTACTCTTCCTGTAAATTTTATAGGATCAGTATCTTCCAGAACAGTTATATATTTTTCAAAAACAGCGCTCATCCCCCCTCCCTGGCTTTTAAGCACTTTAATCAAACAGATACAGTAAAATATTATATAAAATCTTCTACTACCTCTGTTTTAGCTTTTATAGGAGTAAGATCAAGGATCTTATCCTTTATTTCATTAAGCTGCGATGAAATTCTTGCATCTATCTCGCCAAAATCTGTCTCTATGATCGCTCCGCCCTTATCAACAGTGGAATCTTCAAGAACAGTAATCGATCTTACGTTATCAACCATTTTCATAAAATCTTTTATATGCTCGGTTGTGAGTTTTACATCATCAAGATTTACCCTTACAACTACTTCTCCCCTTGTTTTGAGCTTGCGCAGCGCCTGGATAACATTATTTATTACAACATTTTTCTGATTTTCAGAAATTACTTTTATTACTTTCTTTGAAATCAAAAGAACAAGATCTACAAGCTGGGTCTCTGATTCTTCAATAATCGCGTTTCTCTTTTCAATTGCTGTATTAAGAACCTGGTGGATTTTTTCAATTAGTCTTTCTACTTCTCCCTTACCTGATTCAAAACCTTTCTCTAAACCATCTTTATAACCTGAATCATAAGCCTCTTTTTCTATAACTTTGACCTTTTCTGTAGCTTCTTTAATTAGTTGGTCATGTTTTTCAGAAGCAGTCTTTTCTGTTTCTGCCGAGTGATCAGAGGCTTCCTGTGTTATTTTTTGTGATTCATTTTTTCCTTTTTTTATCTCTTCAAATGCACTTTGTTTTGCCTCTTCTATGATTCTGGAAGCATCTTTTTTCGCATTCTCAATCATTTCAAGTTTTTCTTTTTCCCAAACTTCTTTAAAAGCCTCTGCCTCTCTCCGAAGATCATCGGCAGTAGGACCGGTATATTCTTCTACATCGGGCATCTCTTCTATTTCTTCAACTTCACTTTGTATGGCTTCAAGATAAACCGTATTATTGAGTTTATTAACTTCCGTAGAATGAAAAACATTTCTTGCCAACTAATACCTCCTGCATATATGCAGTTTTTTATAATTACAGTGATTAACTTAAAGTTAACCACTGTATATTTAACTCTCTTTAAACAACCATCTCGTCTTCGCCGGATCTTGCAACAACAATATCACCCTGCTCTTCAAGTTTTCTTATAACAGATACAATTCTCTGCTGAGCTTCTTCAACATCTTTAAGTCTGAT
>WRFK01000080.1 GCA_009778835.1 Spirochaetaceae bacterium | reverse complement strand
ATTTTCTTTCAACATCTTTTGGCTTCAAAAAAATCGTTTTCATTTATCTGCCCTTTAAATATATTTTTACATAAACAAGCTCTCTTGCCATCCTGTAGAACGGGGATAATACAGGATACAGAAAAACCATTATTATGCTATAAAACAATGTAGAGTTAAAAGAATTACCTGAAAAAGCTCTTTAGTCAATAGGTTGATAGAATCTGATTTATTTTTTCCATAAAACATGGCTTTCCGCTGGCAAATTCCCCCAAAAACCTCTTGCAAAAAACGCCAAGTCGCAAATAAAGTGCATATTCTCGGATTTTTATGCAAGAAAAACAGGAAATTTAAGAATTATCCCTGGTCTTTATGCCCTGGCGCCTCCAAGCGATATCTGCCTGGTAGTTTTTTCTCTTGACATAATAAAAAACCATTTGATAATAGTACCAACCGGCAAAAATTACGCAAAAAATTACTAAAACCATTTTTTGAAGTGAATGAAGCTGTTGTCAATAGAATTGGGATGGATTTACTCCATCAGCAGCAAATGGGCTAAATACGCAGGAGATGCATTAGAACTGGCGATATAAATGGAGGCAATATGCATACTACTATGCCAATCGTGATGCTTGGCTTTCTTTCCTTTATAATATGGTACACAGCATATCGATTACATGCTCATTTCAAATTTATCTCTTTTTTAAAATTTTTAATTATTACCATAATTGGCTTAATAGGCTCTTTGCTTCTCTCGGCAATAACATTGAACTTTTCAAATCCATTTGCCGGCATTTTAAGCATTATGGGCGGTTATATATTTTTATTTTCCCTATATTCGTTTTTTTCATTGCTCATAATACATATTATCAGGCTTATATGGAAACCTTCATTGGTATGGAGCGGCATATCAGCGTTAGCTATTGCATTTATTGCGGTTTTTATCGGCGCCATAATTGCATCATCGTTTATTGTCAGTGAAACAGAAGTTAAAATTCCAAAACTAAAAAAAGAATTAACACTTATGCATATTTCCGATGTCCATATTGGCCACCATCGCGGCAAAAATTACCTTGCGAAAATTGTCGAAAAAACAAATAAACTAAATCCCGACCTGATTCTTATTACCGGAGATTTTATAGATGTTGAAACATCACTACGACCGGATGCACTGGAACCACTCTCCAACTTTAAGGCGCCTGTCTACTTTGCAGAAGGGAATCATGAAAAACATTTTGGCGCAGAACGCGTGTTAAAGTTAATCGGAGAACACAATGTTCGTATTTTGCGCAACGAAGTTATTGAAACTCACGGCATACAGCTAATTGGCATTAATTACATCAATATGCACGGTTCTGATTATACCGGTGTTGTTAAAGAGGTATTGAAAGAACTTCCCTTAAAGAGCGACATTCCGTCTGTACTAATTAGTCATAGTCCTGTTGGTGTTCGATACTTTGAGGAAGCAGGGATTGATCTGATGCTGGCAGGACATCTGCACGGAGGGCAATTCTTCCCAATGTTTCCACTCTCAAAGTTAACTTTTCCATTCGTCAGAGGGCTGTATCAACATGGGAACATTAAGGTTTTTGTCTCAAGCGGCGCAGGCACTTCTTTTATGACGCGCGTGAGATTAGGGTCTTTCAATGAGATTTGTCTTTTGAAACTGGTACCTGCAAATTAGTTTTTTAAAAGTATAAGGGGATCAATATGCAATACAGAACAATGCCAAATTCCAATGAAAAACTCTCTGCCCTTGGTTTTGGATGCATGAGGTTGCCTGCTCCAAAAGGGCGCCATGCTTCAATGTTTTCATCAATTGATAAGGAAAAAGCTGCAAAGCAAATCAGACATGCAATCGACAGAGGTGTAAACTATCTTGATACAGCATACCCATACCATGCAGGAGCATCCGAGAGTTTTTTAGGAGAATATGTATTGAAAGACGGCTACAGGGAAAAAGTCAATATAGCGACAAAACTTCCCTGCATGACAATTAATAAAAAAGAGAGCATAGAGGAAATTTTTAATAAACAGTTGAAAAAACTTCAAGTGGATTATATAGATTACTATTTGCTTCACAGTTTGAGCGGAAGCGTATGGGATAAAATGCTTTCATTGGATGTTTTAAATTTCATGGATAATATCAGAAAGCAGGGAAAAATACGCCACATGGGTTTCTCTTTCCACGGTTCCAAAGAGGATTTTAAAAAAATCGTAGATGGCTACTCCTGGGAGTTTGCGATGGTTCAATTCAATATTCTGGATGAACATGCCCAGGCCAGTATTGATGGGATAAAATACGCTCATGGCAAAGGGCTTGGTATTATTGTTATGGAACCATTACGCGGCGGATCTCTTGCAGGGAAAATACCTGGCGAAGCGTTAAAAATATACGATAATGCACCAATAAAAAGGAGTCCTGCTGATTGGGCATTACGGTGGGTCTTGAATCATCCGGAAGTCACCGTGGTTTTGTCTGGAATGAATAATGAGGATCATGTCAATGAAAATATTAAAGTTGCATCGGAGGCATTACCAAACAGCTTCACCAACAATGAGCTAACCATTATCGACAATTTTAAAACAGCCTACTTGAACTCAATGCAGGTTGGGTGTACTGGTTGCGCGTATTGTATGCCTTGTCCAGAAGGCATCAATATTCCTAATGCTTTCTTAAACCTGAACAGTTATCATATATCCTCAAAACTTGAAGCGAAAATGTTTCATATATTAAATGCAGGTGTACAGACAATAGACGGGAAACCGCATTGGACAAAAACCTGTTCAAATTGCGGAGAATGTGAAAAAATGTGCCCGCAGGGAATAAAAATACGCGAAGCATTCAGGCTTGTACAAAAAGATTTGGAAGGGCTGGGTACAAGAGCGCTTTCTAAAATATTTAGGGGTTTTATGAACAGAGGAAAAAAGAGATGACCATTTTTTACTATCCTGTTAAAATACAATATGTTTTTGTGGTTTTATCTATTTCTCTAAATCTTTCAGAAAAATGGAGGAAAAATTGGATATTCAGTTTAGAAATATAAAAAAGCAGGATATTGAAAAAATGGTTCAAATGTCTGCCGAAGTTGGATATGAGGTAAGGTATGAAAATTTTTCCGAAAGGATTAATGAACTTATAAAAAACAGCAATATTGCGATTATAGTTGCAACAAATGAAGAAAATAAAATTGTAGGCTGGATTCAGCTTGAAATTAGCAGTTTTATTTTTTCAGATAAAACATGCAATATTTTGGGAGTTTTTATAGATAAAAACTACAGAGGCAATCAAATAGGACGAAAACTTATTGTACAAGCACAAGAGTGGGCAAAAGAAAAAGGGTGTTTGTTTTTTAGAATATGTTCAGATATAACAAGAATAGATTCACATGCTTTTTATAAACATATGGGATTCAAACACATAAAAACAGAGCAGATTTTTATCCAGAAGAGTTAAAAAGAACAAACAAAAAGCCTGTTCAAGTTTCATATCCTTAAATTCTGATTGAACAATTTGATATTATAAATCAACAGAACCAAAATAGAAAGATTACTATCTTTTCATATTTTTATGAGCTTTTAATGTAAGTGCAGTTATCATCAATAATATTGGTATATAATTAAATATCATCTCTCCAATATTTATTCCAGCAAAAGAATGAGAAACTACTATTCCAAAAAGCAACAGTGTTTTATAAATTATTGAAACATAAAAACCTATAACTGAAAGGATTATAAAAACCCAGCTTATATCTCTTGTTTTTACCCATACGACAATAGCTAAAAATGCTGCAACACCTGCAAGAAAATTATCTATAAGTATTAAAATAACTTGTTCATCCATTGGTAAGACTCCTTATAATATTATAGGATGTATCTAAAAACAATATTCGCTCTCCTTCTGATATTTCTGCAGGAAGGACAGACATTTGACCATAACATGGCTGAATTAAAATTTTCTTTTCAAGAAAATTTTTAAAAATCAATTCATGAACTTCTTTATTATAAACAGGAATAAGATATGGCCCTTTTGCGCTCCAGATTTTGTTAAGCATAGATGTATATTCTCTCCAGTGCACATAAGGCTCTTCTTCCAAAAATCTTATAAGATTATAAATTATATTATTAAGCCCTGATAATACAATAGGTGAAGGGATATAATTATTTTTTGTATAAACATTTGAAGAAAGTAAAACTATAGGCGCAATATCGCCCGGAAAAGGGAACACAGGTAAAACATAAGTAAAATTATCCAAGTACTGTTTTAATGAGTTGCCGCAAAAAGGGAACCACAAATAAATTAGTCCGTCAGAAGATCCAGCTGCATGTTGACTCTGCGTCGTCCCGCTAAAAGCCGGGGCCTGATAATTATTTTTTCCCAAATCTGGATCACAAGCGATATTTTTACACAGAGAATATTTTTTACCTTCTTTTTCTGAAACAGCTCTGCACATCTCTTCCTCTGTTTTGAAATAAGAAATATTTACCAAACTCCCTTCTGCTAACTTCGAAATGCCCTTTGCTATTTTTTTAAAATATCCCGAAGGATAATTATAGAAATTACTTTTTTCTATTTCATTTTTAAGCGCAAGAGAAAAACCACGCGGCTTGCTTCCAAGAATTGCTTTTCCCCCTTCCTGAAAAAAATCGAGATATTTATCACTACTATCCGTATACAGCCTGTAACCGCGTACCCTTTTTATTGATGGGAAAGATTTTTCTAAAAATTCATACATAACTTTGTCTTAATTATACACCTATTTTTAAATATCAGTAACAATGATTTTTAATTTTTTCAAGATTACTGTAATTAAGCAAGAACTGAGCAGTTCTTCCGCTTTCAAATATAACGACAACAGTTGGTTCATTTCTGCTTACCCATTTTTTCATAATTTGCCCTTTTCCATAATCTTTACTGTAAACAACATCTCCCTCTTTTAATTCTGTGCCACCCCGTGCTTCGGGCACCCTTCCCCGAAGAGGTGTTGCAAGAGAGGAGTTGTTGTTGTTAAGCTCTTTCACAATAACAAGATCTTCTGGAATCTCGGAAAGAAAGCGCGAGGGAGAAAAATAGTTTATTTTTCCCCAAATTCTTCTGCTTCGGCAGCAGGTCATATATAGTTCTTTTTTTGCTCTTGTTATACTTACATAAAATATTCTTCTTTCCTCTTCTATATCTTCATTGCTTTCCATATTTCTAAAGCTTGGAAAAAGCCCTTCCTCAAGGCCTGTTATTATAACTCTGTCAAACTCAAGCCCTTTTGTATTGTGCATTGTAATAAGAGTCACTCCGGGGGAGTTGTGGGAAGATCCGGTTTTTCCTGATTCTGATTGCGCAGCAGTACGGTCAAGTTCTGTATTTTCGATAAATGCAATAAGCCCTTCAAACGAAAACGAAAAATCCGCAGCATAGTTTACAATCTCTTCGATATTTAAAAGTTTTTGTGTATCGCTTGTTTTATCTATTTCCTTGTAATGTTTCGCAAGCCCTGTGGAATGAGCGCATCTTTTAATAAAATCTGACAGAGTATGTTCTTCCGGAGTGCTTTTCTCATTAAAATAGCTTTTAAGGTCTTCCATAATTTGGGAAAAATCCAAAGCCCCTTTTGAAGCTTTCCCTGAAATCCCGTTACCCGCAGAGCTGCATGCCTTTACTAAATTTCCATCAAGACCAGCAGCTGCTTTTATTATTTTTTCAATGCTTGATTTTCCAACCCCTCTTGCAGGCTTATTTATAATTCTCCTGAAAGAAGCTTCATTTTTTGGATTTATAAAAAGCGAAACAAAAGCAAGTATATCTTTTACCTCTTCCCTTTCGAAAAATCTTAACGCCCCTACAAGCTTGTAAGGTATTTTAAGTTTTGTAAAAAGAGATTCAAATGCAAGAGACTGGGCATTTGTTCTGTAAAGAATCGCAGTGTTGCTGAAATTTCTGTCTGCAACTACTTGCGCGCAAAACAGCGCTTCTTCATCCTGTGTTTCAAGAATAGTAACAACACTTTTACTTTTTACGTTTTTTTCTGTCCATAATTTTTTTCCAAGCCTTCCCTGATTATTTGAAACAACAGCTGTTGCAATATCCAGGATATTGGAGGTAGACCTGTAGTTTTGCTCAAGCTTGATTATTTTTGTGTTTTTGAATACCTCCGGAAAAGTAAGAATATTTTTTACTTCTGCTCCGCGGAAACGGTAGATAGACTGATCATCATCGCCAACCACAGTAAGATTCTCCCCATCACCTGCGAGCTGTTTTAAAAGTTCATACTGGGCAACATTGGAATCCTGATACTCGTCCACCAATATTATTTTAAACTTTTGCCTTAATCTTTCCCGTATTGGAGGATTATCCCTTAAAAGGATCCATGTCTTCATGATAAGGTCGCCAAAATCTGCTCCGCCTGTTGAGGCAAGCTTATTTTGATATTTCATATATATATCAGGAAAAAGAGGATCAAAAGAAATCAGCGACAGATCATCGTTATATGAAAGACAATAATCTTTTGCCCTGCTTATCATGCTTACATAAGGCTTTAAATCTTTTTTTGTTTCACTACCCCCTACAGCGGAGTGGATAAGCGTAAGCATATCTTCTTCATCATGTATTGTGTAATTGGAATCAAGCCCTACTGCGCTTCCGTTTCTTCTCAAGATCCATGCCCCAAAAGAATGAAATGTGCGGATCATTGGCGGTACATGGAGGATCACATCTGTGTGGTTAGCAAGAATCGAAGAAACTCTCTCTTCCATTTCTTTTGCTGCCTTGTTTGTAAATGTGACTGCAAGAATGGAAGATGGATCGACTCCTTTGATATCTATCAAATAAGCAATTTTATTTGTTATTACATTTGTTTTACCGGAACCTGCGCCTGCAAGAATAAGAAGAGGCGAACCCTCATGGATAGCTGCTTCATACTGAGGTTTATTTAATTTTTCAAGATAAGGTGGTCTTTTTTTCAAATCATCACTGCCTTATTTCGCTGGAATTATACAATACGCAGACACAGCTCGACAAGCAT
>WRFK01000079.1 GCA_009778835.1 Spirochaetaceae bacterium | reverse complement strand
TCATTAAGGCTTCATATTTCGATGTAAGCGGTATGGATAACGGAATATGGGGATTATCTGTATCAGCTATTGATGAAGCAGGCAATATTGGAGAACCAGTACAAACCCTTTTTAAACTGAATAAATATGTTCCTGTTACATATATTACATCCATAAATGCTGTAAAAGATCAGCTTGATAGAATATCTATCAGTTTAACCGGAAGAGGTTTTTCTGTTGGCGGAAATGTAACAACCCTGATTCTTGACAGGGATGGAGAAGAGCCATGGGATTATACTTTTTACCTTAGTGAAGGCGCGTATAATGTTGAAACCGACAGGCGTATAACAGATTTTACTGTTTACGATATTAAGGAAGGAGAATACAGGATAGGACTTATTCATCCGACCCGCGGTCTCTATTTTAGCAAGCCTGCAATAAGACTAGAACCGTCAGGCAATGTAAAATTTGGATATTTTATTTCTGATCAGGAAACAGTTTGGAAGCCTGTTAAACGGAAGATGTTTACATTTAGTTTGGGCGGAGCAGGTTTTTATTTTGTTCTTGCATTCTGTTTTCTTGTAATACTTGTTTCAGTTTCCAGAATTAGAGCAGCATACAGTGAGCGAAAACAACTTAATAAAGAAATTTATGCTATAATGAAAGGGATTCCTATTTCCAGTACGGAAATAAAAGAAGGTGTTATGAAAATTAAAAATAAGGGAATGGGTTTAAGATTAAAATTTACACTCTTTGTAATATCTATTGTTTTTGCGGTTGTTTTAATGATAGCTCTTCCACTTGGAAGATTTATGTTAAAAACAGAAAAGAAGAATCTTGTTACAGGATTGCATCAGCAGGTAAGCGTATTGCTTGAAAGTCTTACGCATGGTGCAAGATCATATTTACCAAGCGCAAACATGCTTGAGCTTGGACTTTTACCATCACAAAGAGAAGCTATGCTTGATGCAAGATATGTAACTATAACAGGAAGAAGTTCGGGAAGAGAAATGGGACATGATTATTTATGGGTAACTGATGATTCGAATATATATTCAAAAATTAGCACCAGGGAAATAATCCCCGGAAGAGAAAGAGTTGTTGATTCAGTTTCTGCAATGATATCTGATCTTGAACGCACAATAAATAACGAAGCTTCAGCGGCAGTTTCAACTTATTCTCAGGAGATTGACAAGCTTGGACAACAGGCCAGAAGACTTGTCGGCAGGGCAGGAAGTGAAGCGGAACTTCAGGAATTACAGAACCAAATAAGGGAATATGACCAGATAATAACCAGAATATTAAAAGAGATCGGAAAGGAAGTATATAGTTATCCGCATTTTGATATCGAAGAATATAATATTAGGGATATGGTTTATACTTTTTATAAACCTATTATTTTCAGGCAGCCTGGAGAAGAAAATTATTTTAGGGGAGTTGTGCGGCTTGGAGTATCAACAAGCAGTATCATTAAGGAAACAAGAAACTCAAATATTTCTCTTGTAAAACAAGCTGCTGTAATTGCTGCAATTGCAGTCGCATTTGGAGTAGTGGGCGCTCTTATTCTTGCGGCGATTATTATTAGCCCTATTCGCAAGCTGGTAGAAGGTCTTGAAATTATCCGTGATACGGAAGATAAGGAAACATTAAAAGACCATGTTATAGTAATAAAATCCAAGGATGAAATTTCTCTTCTTGCGGAAACAGTTAACCAAATGACTGTAGGCTTGGTAAAAGCCGCAGCAGCAAGCAAAGACCTTACAGTCGGAAAAGAGATTCAGAAAATGTTTATTCCTCTTGAAAAAGATAGCAACGGAAACAAGCATACAACAGGAAAAGAGGTTACTAATAAATTTGAATTCTTCGGATACTATGAAGGGGCAAAAGGTGTATCGGGCGACTATTTTGATTATTTAAAACTTGATAATGATAACTATGCAATCATAAAATGCGACGTTGCGGGAAAAGGTGTACCTGCATCGTTGATCATGGTGGAAGTTGCCACAATTTTCCTGAACCATTTTAGGCATTGGAACAGCAAACGAAGAATAAATCTTTCCGAGGTAGTTATAAACATCAATGACATGCTTGAAGAGCGAGGATTTAAGGGCAGATTTGCAACATTAGTACTTGCTATAATTAATGTAACAACAGGCGAAAGTTATTTATGCAATGCAGGGGATAGTATTGTCCACTTTTACAGTAAAAAAGAAAATAGAATGAAACAGATAACGCTTCCTGACTCTCCGGCATCCGGAGTTTTCCCGTCAGTAATGGTTTCTGATAAATTCCAGCAAGTTAAAATGCAAGTTGAAAGAGGAGATGCTTTCCTGTTTTTTACTGACGGTATAGAAGAATCCAAAAGAATGTTTCGAAACAGCAAATTCGAACAGATAATATGCACTGAGCCAGGATTAAAGGAAGGGGAGTCGCATGGAAATCATTCTATAGGCGCAGGAAATGAAGAATTGGGCATTAAGAGATTGTATGATGTTTTAAATGCAGTCTTTAGTAAATCAACTTATAAACTTGATAAATATCATAACCCTATTGATGACGAACTGCTTACATTTGATTTTACATCATGTGAAGGAACAATGGAACAAGCTATTATGGCAATGGTTTCTGTAGAAAAAATCTTCAGAATAATACTTGATCCATCCGCAACAGCAGATAATAAAATTACTATAGATAAAAAAGTAAATAATTTTTTAAAATTGTACTTTGATCAGTATAGACGTTTCTTTGCATATCCTGTCGAAGCAACCGATAACCCCGGATATGATATTTATTCAAATCTTAAACAAGATGAACAATATGATGATTTAACAATTCTTGCGTTCAGGAGAAAGTAAGTGTCGAAAAAAAGGGAGTTTGTTTGTCAAAACTGCGGAAAAACAGTTCCTGCAAATCAGGGGAAATGCCCGCACTGTGGAAGGTTTTTCAAAGGGGTAAGGTGTCCCAAGTGTTTTTATGTAGGGGAATCGGGAGATTTTTCTCAAGGGTGTCCTTCATGCGGTTATCTTGGAGATGAATCGGAAGAAGGGAATTTTGAGTTGAAAGAAAATGATCAAAAATCAAAAAATTTGCCATCATGGTTTTGGATGGGAGCAGCAGTTTTTCTTTCTCTTGTAGTAATAATCCTTTTAGTTGTTTTATCAAAAATATGAAGTTACCAGGGAGTTGCGATTTTAAAGTTTCTGGACATACCTAAATATATTCCTGTCCTCAAAGATGGATTCTTTGCAGACTAGGCTTTGCATTTTTTCATAAGAATATTAACCCAAATAAATTTCTGGAATGAAAATAAAACTGTTTATAAATCTTTGGGATTACCCCAAATAAACTTACAGTAGAATGGATTCTTTTCAACATTGCAAATTTTGATAAAACTTTCGGGGTACATAGACAGCTTCGCTTATGGACATACTCCAAATATATGATATAATAAAATTGTGAAAATAAAAATTCTAAGAATATTAATAATCCTTATATATATTTTATTGGCAATATCCTGTAAGCGCGAAAAAGACGCAGTGCTGCAGCAGGAAGAGAAAGATGAAAATATTGGCACAGAACATAATGTGGATTCTAAATCCAATGCAAAAAAAAATGATGGACAGGCTATAACACTTAACCCTTCGGAATCTGCAGTCTCTTCAAGTCAAAGAACCAGAACAGTGCCTGTAATTGAAAGCAACAATTATCTTTTATATGAACAAAATATGGATATTGTAACTCCCGAGGATTTTGAAATAGGGCCGCTTCTTGTTTTCTCAAATAGAATTGGAGATGAAGTTAAAAATAAAAAATATTTGGAATTTATAAATAAATTTTTTTATGAACTTAGGACAGATACCATACCTTCATCCATGATATCTGAGGAAAATCTTTTTTTTCTTACAAATATTTTTAATTCTTATATAGAAAAAAAACAAATTCCTGATAATATTAGAATAGGTAAGGTAATTCGCACTAAAGATGGTCTAAGACTAAATTTAAGGATGTTTAAAGAGAAGAACAGGACAGAAGGAGAAATCATCCTTCTGGAAACAAAAAATGGTTTTGAGGTAAAAGAGTTTTACGGAGATCTTGGAATGCTTGATGTGGAATACAGCAGAGGCGATGAGAGATTTGAACCGGAAATTTATAAATTTTGATATTATATATTAGTCTTATAGGGCAGGGAATAAATTGGGTATTGAAACAAACAGAATAGAAACAGAATTTATTTTGAAATCAGTTTTAGATAAGGTAATTCCTGTAACTATACAAATGAAGAAAAAAAATATTGCAGGAAAGATAACAGGTTATAACCTTGAAAAAAATGTAACAATAGAGCTGTCGGAAGAAGATAGGCAACTATTTAGTCAGGATGATAAAATTGCTGTATATTTTTCATACTTTAGCCATGTAATGAATTTTTCTGTAAAAATAATTGAAATAAAAGATAATCAGATTCTAATTTCTTATCCTGTGAAAATATATAAAAATTTAAGCAGAAAATATGTAAGGGTAGTGCCTCCTAAAAATTCCAAAATTGTTTTTAATATGAAAGGGGAAAAATTCCAGCTCGATTTTCCAAAAACAGAAGAATACAATGCTGTTGATTATCCTGAATTTAATACAGAAGAATTTCCTATTAATAATATTACACAGTTAATAAATGATTTTAGAAAAAAGATTCTTGAATCTGTAAGTGTTGTTAATATCATAACATACCGTAAGCAGAAGCCGGAATCTATAGAAGAGAAATTACTTGCTGTCTCAGGTAAGGTTTTATATATTCCGTCTGTCACTAAGGATTTGCCTCAATTATTGGAAATAGAAAATATTCCAATACTAACAATAGATACCATCGATAGTTATATTCCCGATGTACAAAAATTACTTAGCTCAAGTAATGCTGAAAAATCTTTAAAAGGGATCCATTCGGAATTATATTGTCCTATTTTGTATCTTGAATATGTAGTGGGACATATTCAGCTTCAGAATAAAGGGATAAAACAGACAAAAATAAAACCTGATATTCTTGAATATACTTATCAATTCTCAAAAATATTGGCTTTTTCACTTAAAGTCAGCGGATATTTTAGTCAGGGAAAAATGGAAGTTCAGGAAAAATATGAAAACACAATAATAGATATAAGTGCTTCGGGGCTATTGTTTGGATCAAATTCAAAAAAATTGGAGAAATCAATTTTTCTATATTCAGATATAAAAATCGATCTTACCCTTGATCAAAAAGTTATTCCAATAGTCAGTAGAGTTATGAGAAAATTTAAAAATGGAGATACTGTATTTTTTGGATTGATTTTTCTTGAAATAGATCCAAAAGATTTTGAATACCTCTTTTCATTTGTCTATGAAAGACCAATTACTGATGATGATATAGAAAAATGGGAAGGGGGATCATCTCCGCCACAGGTTAATATTAATCAATAATAGTCCCCAAAATATAGTATTTATTATTACAAAAAAGAGTATCTGTTTAAAATCCAGTTTTATATTAAAAGAGTGGTTCTTTGTTTTACCTGCATCATTAAGAGAAGTTGATTTTTCGATTTCAATAAGCTTTTGATCTATCTGCTCGATAATATTTTTTTTAAATTTTAAATTAAGTTCAGTTAACTTTTCAAAATAGAAAAAGATTTTATAAAAAAGAGCGCCTGTTTTTCCGGGAAATACAAGTTCTTTTCTAATCGAGAATCTGGAGATATATACCGAACCAATTAATAATAAAGATTTTTTTAAACCAAAAAATATTGCCCCCTGTGTAATATAAAAATGACCAATTTCAAAATATACTTTTCCATCAGGAGGATAGATGTTTGCAATCATTATTGCCAGTAAAAGCAATATATTGGGCAAAATGTGGAATTTTCTTCCTGTTAAAATATTTATAATAACAGCAATAACAACAAAAACAAATCTTATAATCAAATTATTTGTAAAAAGAAAAGGGAAAAAAATCGCTATTCCTGTAAAAAAGCAGATACCGGGTTCAATATTTTTAAGCATATTGACCTTTGCTGTCGCTTAACTTTGTTTTAAGCCATTGCGATTTTAAAATAAACAATTGCGCAAAAACGCCCACAATAACCGAAGTTATTGTACCTATAAGTATAATGGCTGGTCCCATAATTATTGCAGCTTTTCCGAATATCAAATATTTTGCAACAGTAAGCTGAATAATATTGCTTGCAAAAGCTCCTGTGACAGAGACCCCTATCATTGAAATTTTATCTTTGCATATTCTATAAATAAATATCATTGCAAGTCCGCTTGCCAGAGAACCTGATAAAGAAAACAGAAATATATAAGAAAAAATAGTTCCTGTAATAATTCCTTGCCCTATGATTTTTAGCAGAACCAAAACCATTGTCATGCCGGGAGAAAATATTTTAAGGGAAATCATTATAGGTATATTTGCAATCCCATACCTCATAAAAATAATTGGTTTTGGGATAATATACTCAATCATTGAAAGAAATATGCAAGATGCTGCAAGAAGGGGTAGCGTTTCCCTGGTTTTAGTAAGAGAGTGTATCAATTTTTTCATTTTCTGCTTTTACCTCTCCTTGTCCCATAATTCTTATAAAAATCATATTTGGAAGACAGCCTGCCCATTCTCCTGATTTTCCAAGATGTCCTGATTTTACACATAACTTGTCGGGGCAGGGTGAATATCGGAAATATGCCTGTTTGTTTTCAATAACAATTATGGAATCACCATGCGGACCTTTTATGGAAAGATCTTTATCCTGTCCTATGGGGTAAATCATTGTACCATCTCTGCATGTTATTTCAAGAAGTTCCGGAGGAGAATAATTGCCATATATAATAAAACCTGCAACGAATGCTGCAGTCATGCTAAGTAGTATTGTAATAATATCAACTACCTTAAATTTTATCATTTGATATACAATTTACCCTATTAAATAGAAAATCAAAATAGGTGAAATTGTAATTTACCCTATTAAATAGAAAATCAAAATAGGTGAAATTGTAATTTACCCTATTAAATAG
>WRFK01000078.1 GCA_009778835.1 Spirochaetaceae bacterium | reverse complement strand
TTTATCTTGGGAAAAAAATAACTAAAAAAATCGCTGCAATCATCTTCTTTCCATCTATATTTCCGTAGAGGAAATTTATAAACAAACAGGCTGATAGCTTCAATAATTTTTTTCTTTGGCAAAGCGCCGTTTCTATAAAAGATAAGCATTGTTTTTAAATCTTCTTTTTTCATTTTGTCCGCCCTTGTTTTTTATGATTTTGCAATCAAAGTTTTTTAATATTGCCAACATTGCTTCAAAAGACTGTATTTTTTATTAGAGTTGACAATTTTTTGAAGCAGGAATATATTTTTTTCTTAAAACTCATTAAATATGCAAACTGCTTCAATTTATTAAAAAAAATTTTTTGTATTTATAATATCTTGAGAAAATGCAACAAGCTTGCGCATATAGTTGGGTGGGTTGTTGGTTTTTTTGGGTAGGTTGTGGATATAAAGAGAAAATAGATGATTTGACTGCAAAATAACTTGTTTTATGTTCAATCTTTAAAATTATATATTGCGAAATAAAATAAAGTTTTGTTTTTTACTTTTTTCCTCTGGCAGTTCTGCTTTATTCAAATTATAATATATTATTATTTATATAGGAGTTTTTTATGGCTAGAACCGAAATTTATAAACTTGGTTGGCTGGTTAAGTTTATCCTCACAATTTTTTTTGATCCTCTTTTTCAGGGCATAAACCGCATACTGCGGGGCAAAGTAATTATTGGGCTTATCTGGATTTTCACTGTAGGGCTTTTAGGAATAGGTTGGCTCATTGATATCGTTACTATGTTGATCCATAAAGATATTAAATTCCTTGCCTGAGTCGCACAGTTGGCTGCCGAAATCTGCGATTGTTTTGTCTTTTTATTTAACTTTGGCACTGGTTTCTGGCGGCTTCTATACTTACCTAAATAAAAAACAGCAGCAAACACTTTTTTTATAAACCTGTTTCCTGTACAATCTTGTTATATTTTAAATTATTGGTTTTTATGTCTTTTTTAAAAAATGATTTTAAAGATAATATCCTGACATATCAAGAAATAAAACAGCTCTCTTTTCTTTCTAAAGATGAAATATCTTATATAGAAACTAATTTTAATTTAGAAAGGATTGCTGCAACAAAATTTTATTTAAAACTTGCAGAGAGCGGGGAAAAAAGCCATTTGCGCAAACAGTTTGTCCCGTCCAGGGAAGAACTTAAAATATTGGAATATGAAAAAACAGATCCTCTTTGCGAAAAAATATTTTCAAAATCAGACAGAATAATCCATAGATACCATGACAGGCTCCTTTTTATTGCTACAAACAGTTGCGCTCTTTACTGCAGGCATTGTTTCAGGCGTTATCTTGATAAAACTATAATCAAAGATGCAGATAAAACAGATATAAAAATTCTAACTGATTATTTAAAAGCCAATAAATGTATAAGAGAAGTTTTAGTATCCGGAGGAGATCCGCTTGTTCTTGATAATGATTTTATCGAATATCTTTGCAAATCAATAAGAGATGTATCAAAAGATATAGTAGTAAGAATAGGGACAAGAGTTCCTGTTGTCCTTCCATCAAGAATCAACAACAATCTGGTAAATATTCTGTCAAAATACAGACCTCTTTACATATTTACACAGTTTAACCATTCAGATGAAATAACGGAAATTAACAGTGAGTCTGTTAATTTAATAACAAAATCAGGCATTCCTGTTTTTAACCAGACAGTTCTTTTGCGTGGAATAAATAATTCAGAGAAACAGCTAAAGGAGCTTTTTTATAAACTTGTCTCAATATCTGTAAAGCCCCATTATTTTTTTCAGGGAGATCTTGCGGCAGGCACTTCGCACTTTAGGACAAATCTTATGCAGGGTCTAGAAATTATGGAAAAATTAAAAACAGAGATGTCTGCTCTTTCTCTCCCTCTCCTTGCTGTTGACCTGCCGGAAGCAGGCGGCAAAATTATACTGGATAGAAATTCTATTATTAAAAGAGAGAATGGATTTTTTCATTTAAAAAATAGTGATGGGAAAATTTTTAAGTATCCTGATGAAAATTAAGAAGAGTTTCTATATTTAGTAAGTTAAAATTTATCAAAATATAAAGCCTATTGTAATCTGTAAAAAAATATGATAAATTTTATAATCCCAGACTAATGATACTTTGAGGTAAAAAATGTATTTTTCAAGACCGATTGATTTAGGCGTTGTTGCTTGTCCCGGCGCAGAATTTTTTGCAGAAGATATTGTAAGCAACCTTAAAAAATATTATGAACGGAAACATGAAAAACAGGTTAATTTTTTATCCGAAGTATATAAAATTGAAAAAAAAGAAGTTGAAAAAGAGATCAACTTATTGATAGATATTCAAACTCAAAGCACCAGTATCGAAGAATGTTCTGATATTGAAAAATATAGAGCCCCTGATTTTAAAGTTCCTGTAAAATATACAAGATTTGCCAATGGCGAATATAAGACAGAGATAAAAACTTCTGTGAGGGGAATGGAAGTTTATATTATCCAGGATGTTGAAAATCATTATCCAATAGATATCAATGGGGATGGCAAAAAATATATCCTTTCTGTAAATGACCATGTTTTTATACTATTTGCTACTATAGATGCTGTAATACAATCAGGCGCTCGTTCTGTATCCATCATTGTTCCTGCTTATCCTTATGCAAGGCAGCATAAACGCAAAGGAAGAGAAGCCCTTACAGCAGCTCTTTTTGGAAGAATAATTGAAAATATGGGAGTTAGCCGTATAATTACTCTTGATATACATTCCAAAGAGATTGAAAACTGTCTTAACAAATGCAGAATGGAAGATCTCCACGCATCATACCAGATAATAAAAACTCTTATTAATTTTGTTGATATGGAGAAATCGGATCTTGTTATTGTTGCCCCGGACTCAGGAGCTGTTGCCAGAAACAAGTTTTTTGCAGACAGCCTTAATAAGCCTCTTGCAATGCTTTATAAAGAGAGAGATTATTCCAAAGTTTCTACTGATTCAAAAGGGAGCAATATTACTTCAATGAGGCTGCTTGGCGATGTAAAAGGAAAAGTTGTTTTTATGGCAGATGATATGATAGGAACCGGCGGAACAATGATAAAAGCCATGCAGTACCTCCGCGATCTTGGAGCCGATAAAGTTATTTGCGCAATAAGCCTGCCGTTTTTTACCGGTAACGCTATTACCGATTTTGATGATGCTTACAAAAAAGGTTTTTTTGATAAAATAATTGGAACAAATGCAGTGTACCATGACGATACTCTTTACGGCAAAGAATGGTATGTAAACGCCCCTATATCCAACCTCTTTGCCCGTGTTATTTCAAGATTGCATCAACAGAGAACATTAACTCCATTGATTGATAATAGTGAAATAATACAACAGCTGTTAGGCAACCCCCAATCAGAACCATTTTATGAATGATAAAGTTCTGGCTGTTGATATTGGAACTTCCTCAATAAAAGCAGGTATAATAGATAAAAAAGGAATTCCATTATCATGCCGGAAAATATTCTATAAAGATATTGGCGGAGATATTCATAACTGGAAAACAGACTACTGGATTAATTCTCTTGAAAAAATATTAAAAGATCTTCCGTTACTGGAAAAAGCAGAAGCTGTTGTTTTTAGCGGAAGCGCTCCTTCTGTTATACCTATAGATAAAAACGGCAACTATATTGAGGAATCTCTTCTGTGGCTGGATAATAAAAAAATAGATATAGAAGATAAAAAATCTTTTTTCCTTCCTAAAATAGCATGGTTTAAAGAAAACAGAAAAGATATTTATTCCAATATTTCGTGCTTTATGCCGTTATCAGGTTTTTTCCCATATCTGCTTACAGGAGAGTTAAAAGAACCTCTTCCAAATAAAGAATTTACCCCTTATATATGGACAGAAGATTCCATAAAAAAACTTGGGATTGAATGCACTGTTTTTCCGCAATTTGTTACTACCGGAGACCTTGTGGGTTATGTCTCTGAAAAGGGCAGTAGAAAATTTTATTTAAAAAAAGGAATTCCTCTATTTGCCGGAGCCAATGATTATCTTATGGCTCTTTTGGGAACAGGCACGCTATTTGAGGGCGCTGTTTGCGACAGGGCAGGAACTTCGGAAGGTATCAACTATTGCAGTAAAAAGAATATGGAATTTAATAATCTCAGGGTATTACCGCATATTGCGGAAGGGTTATATAATATATCAGGAATACTCGATTCATCCGGAAAAACATTTGACTGGTTTAGAAAAATATCCGGGCAGGAAGAGAGGTCTTATGCAGCGCTTATTAAAAAAATATCAAAAGTTATACATAATAATGATCATCTCTATTTTTTTCCAAATTTAAAAAGAGATTCTGTATGGCGATTTTCAGGCGGCGCTTTTGTGGGGCTTGAAATAAAACATGGCATACCCGAGACAGGAGCTGCTGTTTTAAAATCAATTGGCTTTTCTGTGCGCGAAGTTATAAGGACTATGGAATCATACTCTCTTGATGTCCAGGATATAAGGCTTTCGGGTGGGCAGGCGAAAAATTCTTTATGGAACCAGATAAAAGCAGATATGACAGGAAAAAAACTGCTTGCTCCTGAAGTAAAAGAGAGTGAGCTTATAGGATGCGCATGCGCTGCATTTAAAGGGCTTGGTTTGTATAGCTCTCTAACACAGGCATCGCAGGAAATGGTGCGTATAAAAGATGTATATAAACCGAATGAAAAAGCTTTTTCTGTTTTTTCCAAATTTTTTGAAGAGTATTCAGAAATTTCAAACAAGTTTGAATCTTTTGCAAATTCTTTTTAAGAATTGCCATAAAATATCAATCATCCAATTAAAATAAATATGTATAAAAAATAGCTTAATGTGCTATACTCTATAAAATATGTTTAATAAAAAAGATGATTCAGATACGCCAAATACAAGGCACGGCTGGAATATGTTCAGGTTATTACAAATGCGGGGCAAGCCTGGTCTGGATCATAAAACAACAAGATTTGATTATACTCACCCTGACAACAAGCACCACATGTTCAGGTATTCCGAGCTTGTATTTCCAAAAAAAATAATAATAAATTTTATTATAACCTCTGCAATTGCTATTTATGTGTTTTTTTATATTGCATTTCTGATACAGGGCTGGACAATAAAAAGAAATGAAAAAATATTCAACCAGCACCAGTCTTTACAGGTTTTTCTTGCAAAACAGGGAATAGAAGAGAGTATATACGAAATATTTTATACTTTTAAAACAGCGCAGGATCATTTTAATGACGAACTTTTGCCTGCAGGAAAAGACTATGAGAAAAACCGTATTTTCCAATTTGTTCAGTCAAGCAAACAGGAAATAATGGGTTTTCTTATCTCATACTCTTCCGGCAATATTGACTATAGCAACTTATCAACAGGTGAGACAGAAGATGTTGCGAAATCTGTAGGCAGTATGTGGCTAAAGGAATATTGGCAAACTCTTGGAACATCAAGCAGGGATCCCATGAGTGTCTATCTTTATGCATCCCATAATTATCAATTTATAGGAAATATAATCCCTGTTAAAGAAAAAGGAAGAATAGCGGGATTATTGTGTATTGTTATAGATTTAAAACCAATAATAAATCGATATGTATTTCCTATGGGTATGGGTGAATATGGTTCAGGCTCTTTGCTTACAGGAGACGGACTAATACTCTTTGATGAAGATTCTGCAAATATAGGAAAAAATATTTTTACAATAGATAAGATTGATACTGAAATAGTAAGAACATTTTCGAACGATGTGCTTGGAGAGCCTGTGGGAACCGGGCATTTTCGCTTTGTTGATAGCGAGGGGAGGCCGCAGAAGCGGATTGCTGCATGGCATTCTTTAAATATCGGAAGGCAAAAACTTATACTTCTTCTGACTGCAACAGAAAAGCAGGTAAATTCAGCTCTTTTTGATTTTCAGACTCAATTAATGATTCTTGGATTTTCCCTCATGTCTATTCTTATTATAATCAGTTTTGTTTTAATTGCTTCCAGGAAAAAAATAGTACAGGAAAATGCAAGACAACTGGAAGTTTTAATACAGCAAAGAACAGAAGAGCTTGCGCTAAGCGAAACCAGGTATCAGGCTGTTTTTCAGACAGCTAATGATGTTATCCTCATAATAAAGGAAAATAAAATTGTTAACTTTAATAACAAAGCTCTTAAAACATTTGGATATACAGAAGAACAATTAAAAAATTTATCTCCCAGCGATATATCGGAAAAAGAATTTGAAGAAAATGCAGAACAACTTTTTGCCGACTATATGGAAGAAGTAAAAAAGGGGATACCTCAGTTTTTTGAATGGAAAAATTCAAGAAAAGATGGCAGTTCCTTTTATTCAGAAATAAGCCTTTCAAACCTTGATTTAGGGGAAGAGCATTATCTTCTGGCAATTATAAGAGATATTACAGAGCGCAAAAAAGCTCAGACAGAGCTTGAAAAATTAAATGCAGAACTTGAACTAAGGGTTTTCTTGAGAACAGGAGAGCTTGAAGATTCAAACAATGCTTTGAAAGAATCACTTATAAAACTAAAGGAAACGCAAAAAAGCCTTGTTGAGGCAGAAAAAATGGCTTCTCTTGCAGTGCTTGTTGCAGGGGTTGCGCATGAGATAAACACTCCTATTGGGATAAGTGTCACTGCTGCATCATATCTTATGCAACAAACAGATATTTTAAATGAAAAATATTCTCAGGGCAGTATGAAGCGTTCGGAGCTTGAAAGTTATATAAAAACTGCGCTTGAATCTGTAAAAGTTCTTCTTGATAATGTTGAAAAAGCATCTGATCACATCCGTAGTTTTAAAAAGGTTGCTGTTGACCAGGCTAGTCAGGAAAAAAGGACTTTTAATCTCAAAGAATATATAAATGAAGTTCTTTCAAGCCTTATGCCTGCTTTAAAGAAAACAAAACATAAGGTAATAATAACCGGTAAAGATGATATTAATATAGAAAGCATGCCCGGAGCCTTATCGCAAATAGTTACAAATCTTGTTATGAACTCTTTAAAACATGGATTTGAAGGCATTGAAAGCGGAGAAATAAAAATAGATTT
>WRFK01000077.1 GCA_009778835.1 Spirochaetaceae bacterium | reverse complement strand
TGCGGCAGATAGAATGAGCACTCTTGGTGTAGGGGGAACAAAACCAATTGTCCCATTTGGCGATCTTGAGAACAGGTGGAAAAACAGAAGGGTGGAATTTATATTAATAAGGTAATTGCTAAAAAATATGGATTTCGTCCATCGTGTCGGGAGATATGCTTCGCAATTTTGCAGCGAAATAACAGGATTTAATAGATTTAGTATATGAAAATTATTTTGAAAATTATTTTTTTATTTGTTGTTTTTCTCTTTGTTTCTGCAGGGGTGTTTTATTACTATAACCTTCCTGTTTCCCGCACAGATGAAGAAGTTTTTATTATAGAAATAGAAAAAGGGGAGACCTTAAGATCAATATCTGAAAAATTGGAAGAAAGTAATTTGATCCGCTCAAACTTTCTTATGATGGCTATTAGTAAAGTAATGGGTACTGAGCAGAAAATGAAAAGTGGGCAATATGGCATAAGCAGAACTATGGATGCTATGGAAATTCATCAAATGATTGTTTCTGGAAGCGCTTTGCTGTACAAAGTTACAATTCCGGAAGGTATCACTGCTTCCAAAGTAGCTTCAATACTTGAAGCTGCAAAAATTACAGACAAGGAGAACTTTTTAAATGCTGTAGTGAGTAGCGACTTGATTAGAAAATTTAATATAGCTTCTGAGTCTCTTGAAGGGTATTTGTTCCCGGACTCCTATATGTTTCCTCATAATTATCCTGCTGAAAAAGTTGTATCATACATGGTCTCGAATTTTTTTAAAAAATTAGCTGTCATATATCCCGAATACAAGAACATAAGTTTCAGGGATATTAATAACCATGTTATAGTTGCGTCTATTATTGAGCGGGAATATAGGGTGGCAGAAGAAGCTCCGATAATCGCATCTGTTTTTTTCAACAGACTTAATATTAGAATGCATCTTGGTTCATGCGCTACTGTTGAATACATTATTACCGAAATTCAAAAAAAGCCGCATCCTGAATATTTAACCTATGCGGATATAGGTATAGAATCAGATTATAATACATATATAAGATATGGACTTCCGCCAACTCCAATAAGCAATCCAGGAAAGGTTGCTCTTACTGCAGCATTTTATCCGGCAAATACAAATTACCTGTACTTTGTATTAAAAGATAAGAATTCAGGAGAACATTTCTTTTCAACAAGATATTCGGATCATAATAATGCAAAAATTTTATATTTAAAGAATTAAAATGTTTATATCAGACGAAGTAAAAAAAGAGATAATTGAAAAAACAAATATAGAAGAGATTATAGGCAATTATGTAAATCTTAAAAAAAATGGGAGAACCCTTAAAGGATTATGCCCTTTTCATTCAGAAAAAACACCATCGTTTACTGTTACACCCGATAAAGGGATGTTCTACTGCTATGGATGCCACAAGGGGGGGGATATATTTAGCTTTGTAATGGAGATGGAAAAGTTCACTTTTCCGGAAGCAATGCAATTTTTGGCTCAAAAGGCAGGAATAAATATTGAACAAGTGGAATCCGAAGCTGTTTCCGGGGAAAACAAGTTTAAAAAGCAGCTTTTTGATCTTTTTGATAAAATAAGTACATCGCTTAATTATATACTTTTAAATAAATCCAATGCGAAAAAAGCGCTGGAATATCTGGAAAACAGGGGAATTTTGCGATCTTCAATAGAAAAATTCAGGCTTGGTTATATACCGGCAGATAGAAAATGGTTATATAAATTTTTGAGCAAAAAAAGTTATTCAGAAGATTTTCTCTCAAAAACAGGGCTTTTTTCTCAAAAATATAAAGATATTTCAATTTTTTCTGGCCGTGTTATTTTCCCAATTTTTTCAAAATCAGGCAAAGTTGTTGCTTTTGGAGGGCGTTGCCTCGATAATTCATTGCCAAAATATATAAATTCTCCGGAATCCCTGATTTTTAAGAAAAGCAGTGAGCTTTATGGGTTAAATTTTGCCCAAAAAGAGATACGAAAGGATAATTTTGCCTATATAGTCGAAGGTTATATGGATGTAATTGCGATGTTTCAGGCAGGCATAGAAAATTGTGTAGCCCCTTTAGGAACAGCATTTACAGAAAATCATGCGGATATTATAAGAAAAAATTGTTCAAGCGTAACCCTTGTTTTTGACGGAGATGAAGCGGGATTTAAAGCAACTGTCCGAAGTTCATATATATGCGAAAAAGCAGACCTTGATTGTAATGTTGTTAGCCTGCAAAAAGGGGAAGATCCTGCTGATATTTTTAAAAAACAGGACAAAGAAGCGTTGAAAAATATTTTAAAATATTCTATAAATAGTTTTGGTTTTTTATTAAATAAATATAAAACTATTTATAATCTGTCAAAAGAGGAAGGAATTAAAGACTATTTAAATAATTTATTTGCTTTTGTGGTTATTTCTGAATCTGAAGTCAGAAGAAGCGGCAGGCTTAAAGCAATTGCAGAAATACTTGATACTGATTACAGAAATATCTACGAAGATTACGCCAGGTATTTAAAAAAAGATGATAAAAAGCGGTATGAAACTACCGATTTAACATTAGGTAGTGATAAAATTTCGCTTGAATTATATTTAATGCTTGCTGTTATAAATAATTATGATTATTTTTATATAGTTCGGGACGAACTTTCTGTTGATGATATTCTGGATAAAAGTGCGAGGAATATTTATATAATTCTGGAAGAGTCTTATAGAAACAACTCTTTTTCGATTGAAAACATACTGGAAAAGATAGAAAATTCAGATTTGAGGAGTCTTATTGCAAAAAAATACTCTTCGGAAGAATTTTCTGTAAATTCCAAACAGTTGATAGATGATAGTATTAATGTAATTAAACTTAAAAATTTGCAGATTAAAAGAATGCAACTTGAAAGAATGATTGCAAAAGATGATGGTTCTGACCCATATCAGCTTGAAAAATTGATTGAAGAAAAACTTTTTTTTGACAAAGAAATTGAAAATTTGAAAGGAATTAGTGGTAATAATGTCTGATTTACTCAATGATCCAGCGGTAAAGAAAATAATAGAATACGGGAAAATAAAAAAACGAATAACCTATGATGAACTCAATGACTATTTGCCTGATTACATAATCAATAGCGATAAAATCGAGGATGTAATTGCATTATTTGAGAAAAATCATATTGTCATCGAAGAAGAAGATGTAGAAGAGGAAGAAGAAGAGGAAGAAGAAGAGGAAGAGGTAGAGTCCGGAAACAAAAGAGTTGTAGCTGTTGATAAAGACAATATTATAGATGACCCAATTCGTCTCTATCTTAGGGAAATAGGAAAAGAGTTCCTTCTGACTGCAGAACAGGAAGTTGAGCTTTCAAAACAGATGGAAGAGGGTGAAAATATTATAAAACGGGTAATTAGCGACTCTGGTATGCTTATTCCCGAGTTTTATAACCTTGCCCAGAAGGTTTTTTCCAGGCTTGATCCAAAAGACATGGAACTTACAAAAAAAGAAGTTTCGGAACTTCTTATAGAAAGAAGGCGTATCAATCAATTTTATAAAGATTCTCTTAAAGGGTGTTACACTTATTTAAAACAATATATGGAAATTAAGCGTAAAATTCTTTCCATGGGTGAAAATATTCTTGAAAATGAAGAACTTAAACAAAAAACAGTTCCTTTGCTTGATTATTTAAAGCGTATTGAGATCCATCAGGATGAAATCATCAAATTTTCCGAAAAATTTATAAATGCCGAGAAAAAAGTAAAAAAATATATAAGAGAGCAGCTAAAAATAGAAAGAAGGCTTGGGGTCTCAAATATGAGAGAGCTGCGCAACCTTGGAAGAGGCCTTGCTACTACTTCAAAACGGGCAGAAATTGAAAACAGGCTTCAAATGCCTGCAGATGCTATTAAGGAAAAAATAAGAATTATTCAGATTAATGAAAAAAGATTGCGCGAAATGGAAGCGGAATTTGAGAATTCTATAGATGATATCCTTAAAATGTCCCAGGAAATATCTTATGGCAAGGTAATGATGAAAAATGCAAAAGACCGGCTTATTAAAGCGAATTTGAGGCTGGTTGTAAGCATTGCAAAAAAATATACAAACAGAGGACTTCATTTTTTTGATCTTGTGCAGGAAGGAAATATAGGACTAATAAAAGCTGTTGAAAAATTTGAATATAGAAAAGGGTATAAATTCTCAACTTATGCAACATGGTGGATAAGACAGGCAATAACCCGTTCCATATCAGACCAGGCAAGGACAATACGCGTACCTGTGCATATGATTGAACAAATAAATAAAGTAGTAAGGGAATCGAGACAGATAATGCAGCTTTTGGGAAGAGAGCCCAACGATGAAGAGATCGCAGAGAGGCTTGGATGGTCTGTAAGCCGTGTTAAGGCAGTAAAAAATGTTGCAAGAGAACCAATTTCTCTTGAGACACCAATAGGCGAAGAAGAAGATTCGCTTCTCGGAGATTTTATTGAAGATAAAGATGTGGAAAATCCCGCATCCCAGACATCATTTAAGCTTCTGCAAGAGCAGTTACAGGAAGTTATGAAGACACTTCCGCCTAGGGAACAGGAAGTTCTTAAAATGAGATTTGGCCTTGTAGATGGCTTTTCGCTTACGCTTGAAGAGGTAGGTCTCTATTTTAATGTTACAAGAGAAAGAATAAGGCAAATTGAGGCGAAAGCGCTCAGACGGCTTAGACATCCCAAGAGAAGTAGACGCCTTAAAGATTATATAGACCAATAGAAAAAGATTAGGAGTGTTCAGATGATCCAGGAAGTATTTGAAAAATTGCAAAATTTACAGGATGTTTTGCTTCAAAAATATGATATTGAAAATGAAATAAAGGATATTCCAAAAGCGCTTGTTATAAAAAATGAACTTTTGGCAAGGCTTAAAAAACAGTTTATTGATAAAAGCAGCCTGTTTGAGAAAAAACAGGAAAAAATAAAATCAATGAAAGAAAAGCTAAAAGAAGCTGAATCTCTCAAGGAAAAATATGAAAAAGATATGGATGTTATTAAAACCCAGAGAGAATATGAGCTTCTTGATAAAGCAATAAAAGAAACAACTGAAAAAGAGCAACAGCTTCGAAAAGATATTCTTAAAGAAGAAAAAGAGATAGAGGAGCTTAATCAGTTTATAGAGCGGGAACAGCAGATAATTTTTCAGCAGGAAGAAGAGGTAAAAGCCGAAGAACAGAGAATTGAAAGCGAAAGCGAAGCAAAAAGATTAGCTCTTGCCAAACTTGAAGAAGAAGAGAAAGTAATTATTCCCGGGCTTGATGATGATATTCTTTTTAAATTTGAAAGAATTATAAAAAATAAATCCGGACTTGGAATTGTTCCTGTAAAAGGGTCGGTCTGCACAGGCTGCCACATGATTCTTCCCTCGCAGTTTGTAAATGATGTACGCAATGGCGAAGAAGTTCTTTTTTGCCCCTATTGCAGCAGAATACTCTTCTATGTTGAATCTGATAAAGATAATTTTCTTGCGTTCAAAGAGGGCGATATTGGCGGATTTTCTGATTATGACTATGAAGAAGAGGAATTTGAAGATGAGGAGTTTACCGAAGAGATAATTCCGGATACAGCTTCCAAGAGAGAGCCAATGCGCGGCCACGATGATGAAGAATATGATGCCGAAGATGAGGAGATCTTTGAAGAAGAAGAGCCTGAAATCTTTGAAGAAGAAACTGAAATTGAGGATGAAGGGGAATTTGAGGAAGAGGAAGAAGAGGAAGAGGAGTTTGAGAAAGGCGAATTCGAAGAAGAAGAACAAGATGGAGAAGATGAAGATTTAGATATAGAAGATGAAGAAATAGAGATGGAAGATGACGAGTTAGAGGCAGATGACGAGTTCGCAGAGGATGAAGAAGCGTAAATTTTGATTTTTGTAAACTGGCAGGTTGGATTACCGCCTAAAATATATTTTAGGAGGAAAGTCCGGGCTCCATAGAGCGCAATGCTGGCTAACAGCCAGACTCGCAGTTGTAATAACTGTTTGAGTAGAAAGTGCCACAGAAAATATACCGCCGCTTCTAAGCGGTAAGGGTGAAAAGGCGGGGTAAGAGCCCACCGGGTACCGGGAGACCGTGACCGCAAGGTAAACCTTATTGGGAGCAAAGCCAAGCAGTGGAAGGATTGCTCGTTCTGTTTTCAACAGTTGTTCTGTTGAAAAACATTCCACGGGTAGGCTGCTGGAGGGATTTAGAAATAAATTTCCCAGATAGATGGTAATCCCCTTTTAATAAGGGACAGAACCCGGCTTATAGACCTGCTTTTTCCGACCATATATGGGAAACCATATATGGTCGGAATATATATTCCATATCTAATATATGAAATAATGTATTGTTGGAATATACTCCGGCTATATGCGAAAAAATATATGTCCGGATATTTTTTGATATAGGAAAATAGCTGTGTTTTTATCTGAAAAGAAATCTAATTATTCGGTAGAGTGGCGCAGAAAACGGAAAAAAAAAAGAATCATCCTTCTTTTCTTTATTATAATATTAACTGGCGTAAGTATTTACTACTTTAATAAAAATAAAGAGTCTTTTAAAAAAATAGTAAGCAAACCATCAAAAAATGAAATAATTGTAGATTTATGGGAAAACCAGAAATATATGGAGCTCATAAATTACTGCGATTCCCTGCTTGAACATAGCCCTGCTGCTGCAGATTTTCTTGTATTCAGAGGATTTGCAAGTTTTTATGAAGGAAATTCAAAAGTCAATTATGAAGACAGGCTTCCTTTTATAGATGACTCTGTATTTTATTTACGCAAAGCTCTTGTTTTTGATAATGAAAAAATGAGGCCTCAAATTAATTATGTTCTTGGCCGCTCTTATTACCATAAGGGAAAATATTATGCAGACCTTTCTGTTAAATATCTTGAAAAATCAGTTGATGAAGGATATATAGGGAAAGATAGCTATGAATATCTAGCTTTGGCGCATGCAGAACTTGGAAATAAAGAAAAAAGCGCTTACTTTTTTGAATTAGCAGCAGAAAATAACCCCTCAGACATCCTTTTTTCCCTTCTGGCTCAAATATATATTGATCTTGGTTCTTTAAGTCAGGCAGAGGATTATCTTATCCGGTC
>WRFK01000076.1 GCA_009778835.1 Spirochaetaceae bacterium | reverse complement strand
TCTTGCAGAATACCTTAAAACACATGGGTCGGAGGTTCTTAATATGATATTGACTGAATGGAACACAGAGGATGCAATTGCTTTTGCCCGCAAGGAAGAACGAGAAGAAGCTTTGCAGGAAGGTCATGAACAAGGACGTGTTGTTGGTCGAAAGGAAGGACGTGCTGAAGGACTCGTTGATGGTCGTGAAGAAGAAAGAAAGCATTTGCTGGAATTGATGGATCAAGGATTCTCTATTGATGAAATAAAAAAAAGGATAAATCAAAATATCAGTAAATAAATGATCTGCTGAAAAATAAAATCCATGCCAAGCTATCGATGTGGAGTTCGTTAGAATTCCAACCTTCGCAGGGACAACTGGTTTAGAGCGGCAATCTGCCCTGTATCGACCTCATAAGCGTAAGCCTGTCTGTATATTCAAGATCTCCGCCAACAGGAAGGCCGGATGCCAGCTTTGTAATTTTTATATTTTTTCCAGCAAGAAGCTTTTGGATATATAACGCTGTTGTATCTCCTTCAACAGAAGGATTTGTCGCAATAATAATTTCGCTAATATTTTCTTTATCGAGCCGCTGCAGAAGCTGTTTAATATTTATCTGATCAGGCCCGATTCCTTCAATAGGAGAAATGTGTCCCATTAAGACATGGTATTGTCCGTTAAAAATACCTGTTGCTTCAATAACAGCGATATCCTGCGGCATTTCAACAACACATATAATATTTTTTTCTCTCATGATGTCTGAACAAATTTCGCAAATTTCACTTTCTGTGTAATTACCGCATATTTTACAATTTTTTATTTTTTCAACAGCATCGCGAATTGAATTTGTAAATGAATGGATATAATTTTTATCAACTTTTAAAAGATAATATGCTATTCTCGCTGCGCTTTTTTTTCCAATTCCAGGCAGAGAAGAAAGATTTTTTATAAGAATATCTATTGAATTCAAAAACTTATCCTTTAGATCTCAAAGCATCCGTTTCACTCCCTGCGCCATATCGCAACATCCCTGTTGCCGCGCAGGATGCGACATCCGTGTCACTCCCTGCGCCATATTGCAACATCCCTGTTGCCGCGCAGGATGCGACATCCGTGTCGCTAGTTACCAAACGGCAATATGCCCGGAAGATTTACTCCCCCTGTCATGGATGAAACCTCTTCATTGATTTTATCTTTCATCCGCCTTACTGCATCGTTAAACGCAGCTTTTATAAGCTCCTCAAGCACACCTGTATCATCCTGCCCCAGTGGAACCGCTTCTTTTGTAATCCTGACATCAATTACCTGCATATGGCCATCAATTTCAACTTTCACCATATCACCGCCTGCATATCCGGCTACAGAAAGTGAAGAAAGTTTTGATTGCAGTTCCCCCACTTTATTTTGAATACCCTGAAAATTTTTAATTAATTCCATTGGATCAATATTCATTATTATCTTCCTTTATTCGCGGGTCTATAACTTCGCCCTTAAAAATCTTTCTTATAAGATCTACCTGGGCGTTGCTGCTTAAAGTATTCTCCCTGGATTCTTCCTTGTTTGAAGAAAGAACTACTTCTATTTTGTAATTACCATTTGTACGTAAATCAATCTCTTTTTTTAAGGCAGGAATTTCATTTTTTATTAAGTCCAGGGAAAAGTTATCTGTGCAATATATTTTTACAAGATTTCCCGCCTTTTCCCAAAGAAATGTCTTTGCAAGAGAAGAAGCAAGCATCATATTATTCTTTTTAAAATTTGCCACTATATCATCTTTGTATTTTGTAAAATCTACTTCTTCTTTATTATGTTCTTCGTTATTTAACAACGCAGAATCCCCCTGAACAGCAGCATGAACAGGGATTCTTCTTATTTCATCTTTGATTTTTTTTATGTTTTCCAGAATCTCAACATCCGAAAGATGCCTTGTAATAAACGAAAGCCTGCTTATTGCAAGCTCTATTTCAAACTGTTGATTAAGCGAGTAACGGATATTCCTGAAAAGGTCAAGTAAAAGCGAAAGCGCGTACTCAATCTGCTGAACAGAAAGCTTCTCAAGCGCTTTTGCGGAAAATCTTTCAACAGGAAAACCCAAAACCCCCTCTTTTTTAATCCCATTTTTTATAAGAAGCATATTTCTGAAATATTCGGAAAGTTCAATTATAAATTGCTCCGGAGCAACACCTTTTTTTATTATCTCTCCCACAATACGGAGCGCCTCAACGCCGCTTCCTTCTGCAAAATTTTCCACAAGATCATTTATCTCATCAAGACCTACAAGTCCAAGCTTTTCTTTTATCTTGCCAATAGTTATCTTTCCATCGGAAAAAGAGGCTATCTGGTCATAAAGCGTATAAGCATCGCGAAGGGAGCCTGTTGCTTCTTTTGCGATCCACAAAAGAGCTTCTTCCTCTGCATCAATATTGCTTTCTTTGGAAATCTCTTTGAGTTTTAATTTTATTTCTTCGAGTCCTATAAGACGGAAATTAAACTGCTGACATCTTGACCTTATGGTAGCAGGAACTTTATGCACTTCTGTTGTTGCAAAAATAAAAATAACATACGGGGGCGGTTCTTCTATTGTTTTTAAAAGAGCGTTAAAAGCATTAGGGGAAAGCATATGAACTTCATCGATAATATAAACTTTGTACCTGCTGTTGTTTGGCGCAAAAAGAACTTCTTCTTTTATTTCCCTCACATCATTTACGCCGGTGTTTGAGGCTCCGTCAATTTCGATTACATCAAGGGCGTTTCCTCTTGCAATAGAAAGACAACTGTCGCATATTCCGCATGGATTATTTGAGGGCCATTTTTCGCAATTTATTGCTTTTGCAAGTATTCTTGCTGCCGATGTTTTTCCAACCCCGCGCGGGCCCGAAAAAAGGTATGCGTGGGCAATTCTTCCGGAAGCAACAGATTTCTGAAGACTTGTTGCTACAAATTCCTGCCCTGTAAGCTGGTCAAAATTGGAAGGTCTTTTTCTGGATGCTGTGACTTCATATGCCATATTTTATTATTCCATATAAAGGGTCTTATACCCCTTCGTTGACCTGCCTCGCTATGTCATGCATGATGCTTCGCAGACTCACGCGCGACCCTTGCTCGTTGGTCAATAAAAACCTTCAGTCTGTAAGCTTTCTATGGCACACTGCTAATCGCTTACCGCTGCTACCTTCCGGTCCTGACGGAGTTGGGCGACAGACAATTGCATAGTGCCTGCCAGACTGAAGGAATACGGAGAGATGGGGATTCGAACCCCAGGTACCCGTAAGGGTACATACGCTTTCCAAGCGTACTCCTTCGGCCTCTCGGACATCTCTCCAATAAAAATCGCTATACGGAGAGAGAGGGATTCGAACCCTCGGAACTGAAACCAGTTCAACGGATTTCGAGTCCGCCCGATTCAACCACTCTCGCATCTCTCCGAGCTATTCGTACCCAAGAGGATTCGAACCTCCGACCGCCAGATCCGCAATCTGGAACTCTATCCAGCTGAGCTATGGGTACTTACTTTGCTTTTTTTAAGCAAAAAAAAACGGAGAGGGAGGGATTCGAACCCTCGGTACCCTGTTGGGGGTACAACTCCTTAGCAGGGAGCCCGATTCGGCCACTCTCGCACCTCTCCTGATCAACTTATTATTCGGAGAAGGTGGGATTCGAACCCACGGACACTCGCGCGTCAACGGTTTTCAAGACCGCCTCCTTAAACCACTCGGACACCTCTCCAATTTCTATTGGTTTTTGCAATATATCGGAATAAAGCTGGTTTGTCAATAAAAGGAACACAAACACTTTTTTTAATTTATACGGAAATCTCAGACGTTATTTTGTGAGCATCGCTTAAAACTACTGCTATCGACTGATTCGCCACTCTTACCCCCTGCACGCTCTCATTTACCTGCTTGGAAGTTGATTTAAGTTTCTCAATATCTTTATATATATGCCCGCTAACTTTTTGTATTTCCCCGGATTCGCTTCTTAGCTCTTGGGTCATTTCCCCTATAGTCTTAAGAGATTCCAGTATCTGCTTACCGCCCATTGCCTGTTCTTCCACCGCATTATTTACTGTTTCAAAAGAAGAACCCATTGTATTTGCTTCTGTAAACATTAAGTCAATACTTTTAGAAGTTTCATCCGAAACCATTATCATTTCTTTAATTATCTCTTCCATTTTTTTAATTTCATTTGAAATTGAAATCGACTCTTTGTCGGACATCTCTGCAAGCTTTCGTATCTCTCCTGCTACGACTGAAAATCCTCTTCCTGCTTCTCCTGCATGCGCTGCTTCTATTGCGGCATTCATTGCCAGAAGATTTGTTTGGCTTGTTATGTTGGATATTGTCATGTTTGCTTTCTGCAAAGACTCTGACTGTTTCGAGACCTGTTTTAACTTATCGACAAGCTGCAGCATCTTTTTCTGCCCAAGCTCAGATGACTGGCTTAATTTATTGGTAGTCTTGCTTACATTATTTACTACCGACCTGATTGATTGAATATTGGCTACCATCTCTTCTATGGATGCCGATGACTCGCTTATATTATCTGATTGTGTTTGAACTGCCTTATTAAGTAAATTTATATTTTGGACTATTGTCTCAACTGAATCAGATGTATTCTTTACCGATTCCAGTTGCAAATCTGACTGCTTTTGTACCGAGTCCATATTCTGGTTTATTACAGTCAAGCCATCGGTAGATCTGGTCATTGCAGAATCAAGGGTTTCACTAAGGCCTGTAAGTCTTGAGAGATGGCTGTTAAGATCATTTATTGCTTTCTTAAAATTATCTCTTATTACTATCAGGGCATCAGCTAAACTTCCTATTTCATCTTTTCTTGTTTTATCTATTTCAACATTAAAATCCATATTTGCAAGAGCCCCTGCTATGGTCACTATTTTTTTAATTGGTTTTATTAAATATGAAGATATCCTGATTGCAAACAGAGCAGCCAATAACGCTGCAAATAAAAGAGAGAGTCCAAGAGCAATCCATGCTTTTTTATAGAGGCTCTGAACAAAAGCAATATCATAATCCAAACCAAGAACACCAACAACAACATTATTTCTTATAATAGGTAAATATGCAGATAAAAAAGTTCCCCACTCATCTGTATATGGTTCCTTTACAACCTGAAATTTTCTGGTCTCATAGGCAACCAATACTTCATCAGGCATATCTTCATATAAGGAATAAAACGCTTCAAAGCTCCCATCATTAAGATAATCTGTATCAAGAATAAAATGAAAACCATCTGCCTCTTTTGTTAAAACATAAATAAAAGTAAGGTTAAAAAATTCTTCGATATCCCGCATCTCTCTTACAAGGTCCCATAACTCTTCCGAATTATCATTTGCATTTTTAACAAAATATTCTTTATCTCCAATAACTGGATATTTTTTATCAATCATGGTCGCAACGCTTCTGAGAGTATCTTCCAAAGAATATTTAATATAGCTTGCGTATTGGCTATACATCGTTATTCCAACGCCAAAAGAGACAACACTACTCAATGCAATAAAAAAAAGAAAAAATCGTGTTTTTAAGCTTTTCATAAGAGACCTCTAACACACACTGTATCATTATTTTTAAAAGAAATGAAATCTTTTTTATTAGATAGAAACTATCCATAAAATTTCGCCACACTTGACGGAGATAAACACTCTACCTGACTTCGGAAATACATACTGGATAGCCTAATCAGCAAAAATCAGTCTTTCCTGAATCCGGTACCATCAAACTTTGCGGCAAGCTCTTTTTTATCATTATATACTCTTACTTCATAGTTTGATATTTTGTTTGAACATGATACTTCTTCTGCAATTGCTGTAAGCTTTCCTTCCTTGACAGGTTTTATGTATGCAATATCGCATCTTACTCCAACTGTTACTTTCCCTTTTGAATTTGCGGCTGCCGCAAATGCGTAGTCTGCAAGGGTAAAAATAAGACCTCCCTGTACAATACCTACTCCGTTGTAATGATCTTTACTTACTGTAACACTTGTAACAGCAGTTCCATCCCCCATTTCATCAAGGGTAATCCCTAAAGACTGTGCAAATTTATCGGCAAAAAGCATTTTTTTGATTTCTTCCAAACTACTCATTTTTTATCCTTTCTCTTTCCTGAACAAATTATTCGTTACTTACAGTCTCAATAAAAAGCTCTTCAAGCTGATCTGATGAAACTTCCGATGGCGCGTTTGTAAGCATACAAATTGCTTTTTGTGTTTTGGGGAAAGCAATAACATCTCTTATGGAATCAAGTCCCAAAAGAAGCATTACAAGCCTGTCCAGGCCAAGAGCAAGACCACCATGCGGCGGCGTGCCAAAATCAAGAGCTTCAAGAAGGTATGAAAATTGTTTTTCCGCATTTTCTTTATCTATTCCAATAATCTTAAATATTTTTCTCTGGATATCGGAATTATGTATTCTTATGCTTCCGCCTCCAACTTCATGGCCATTAAGCACAATATCGTAAGCATTTGTTTTTATTGAATAGATATTTCCATTAAGTTTTTCCATATCCTCTGGTTTGGGAGAGGTAAAAGGGTGGTGAAGGACTTCGGGTTTCCCTTTATCATTAACACCAAACATCGGGAAATCAATAACCCAGAAAAGGCTAAAATCATTTTCATTATAGAGGGAACATTTTTTTGCAAAGAATTTTCTAAGCTCAGAGAGGCAACTGCAAACTATTTTTTCTTTATCAGCAAGAAAAATAAGAACATCCCCTTTTTCTGCATTCATTCTTTTGTATAAAGCAGAAGATTCTTCTTCTTTAAAAAATTTTATTATCGGAGATTGCGGGCCATCATCATTCATTCTTATCCACGCAACCCCTTTGCCCCTGAGTGGTTTTACAAAATCTGTCATATCGTCAAGGTCTTTTCTTGTAAGCTGACTGCTTAAGCCTTTAAGATTTATTCCCCTTACCAACCCTCCCGATGCAAGAGCCCCTTTAAAAACAGCAAGTTCTGTTTTTTGAAATATATCTGAAAGTTCTACTATCTCAAGCCCAAAGCGTCGATCAGGTGCATCGCATCCGTATTTTAACATTGCCTCATCATACGTTATGCGAGGCAGTGGAAGAGCAAGATCTTTTTTTAGTCTTTTTTTATAAATTTCCTTAAAAAGCCCTTCTGTAACAGAAATAACATCTTCCCTGTCTATAAAAGACATCTCAAGGTCAATCTGTGTAAATTCAGGCTG
>WRFK01000075.1 GCA_009778835.1 Spirochaetaceae bacterium | reverse complement strand
AAGATACTTGTTGAAGTTTCAGGAAAAGTGGCAAAAATCAGAGACTTCGGGCGGGGCATCCCTCTTGGAAAAGTTATTGACTGTGTTTCGATTATCAATACAGGTGCAAAATATAATGATGAGGTTTTTCAGTTTAGCGTTGGATTAAATGGTGTTGGAACAAAAGCTGTAAACGCGCTCTCTTCCCATTTCAGAGTAGTCTCAATAAGAGATGAAAAATTTATGGAAGCTGTTTTTGAGAGAGGTGTTCTTAAAAGCCAGAAAACAGGAACTAAAAAAGGGGAAAAGAACGGCACTTATGTTGAGTTTATTCCTGATGCTGAAATTTTCAGTGATTACGCATATAACAATGAATTTATAGAACAACGGCTTTGGAATTATGCATATCTTAACAGGGGCTTGACCCTGTATCTTGGCAAAGAAAAATTTCATTCAGAAAAAGGGCTTTATGATCTTTTAAACGCGGAAGTAGGGGATGATATTTATTATAATATAGCATATCACAAAGCTGAAAAAATAGAGTTTGCATTTACCCATACAAAATCTTACGGAGAAACTTTTTTCTCATTTGTAAACGGACAATTTACAAGCGATGGCGGAACACATTTAAGCGCCTTTAGGGAGGGCTTGCTAAAGGGAGTTAATGAATATTACAGAAAGAACTACTCAGGCCAGGATGTGCGCGAAGGTATTACAGGCGTTGTAGCAATAAAACTTAAAGATCCTGTTTTTGAAAGCCAGACAAAAAATAAACTTGGAAATACAGAAATAAAAAGCTGGATAATCAATGAGGTAAAATCAGGTGTTGTTGATTTTCTCCATAAAAACAGGGAAGCTGCAAAAAATCTTGAAGACAGGATTGTTTATAACGAAAAGTTAAGGAAAGAACTTAATGTTGTTCGAAAAGAGGCAAAAGAAGCTGCAAAAAAAATAGCGCTTAAAATTCCAAATCTCAAAGATTGCAAGTACCACCTTGAGGATTCTAAAAATGGGGAATTTTCCACGATCTTCATAACAGAGGGGCAGTCTGCATCCGGCTCAATGGTTTCATCAAGAGATGTGTTTACACAGGCTATCTTTTCTTTGCGCGGAAAACCGCAAAATATGTTTGGTAAAAAGAAGACAGAAATATATAAAAACGAAGAGCTTTACAATATGATGATGGCTCTTGGAATAGAAAATGAAATTGACGGACTGCGCTATGCGAAAATTGTTCTTGCAACAGATGCGGATAACGACGGATTCCACATAAGAAATCTTCTGCTTACTTTTTTTCTTAATTATTTTGAAGAACTGGTTATTTCGGAAAGAGTATATATTCTTGAAACGCCGCTTTTTAGGGTAAGAAATAAAAAAGAAACCCGTTACTGCTATAACATTGCTGAGCGCGACGAAGCAATTGAAGCTCTGGGAAGCAGTGTAGAGGTTACAAGGTTTAAGGGGCTTGGAGAAATCTCTCCAAAAGAATTTGGTCAGTTTATAGGCAATGATATACGCCTTGTTAAAGTAAATGTTAAATCACTAAAAAGCGTGCCGGAAATTCTGGAATTCTATATGGGGAAAAACACTCCTGAGCGCAAATACTATATAATGGAGAATCTTGTATAATGGCATTCATAAAAAATCTGTTTGAATTTAATTTTTTGGAATATGCATCGTATGTTATAAAAGACAGGGCAATACCTGATATCGCAGATGGATTAAAACCAGTACAAAGAAGAATCCTCCATTCACTTGCAGAGATGGATGACGGAAAATTCCATAAAGTTGCCAATGTAGTAGGGCACTGCATGAAATACCATCCGCATGGAGACCAGTCAATCAATTCTGCGCTTGTTGTTCTTGCAAACAAAGATCTCTTTATAGATAAGCAGGGTAATTTCGGAAACATTTATACCGGCGACGAGGCATCTGCCGCAAGATATATTGAGTGCCGCCTGCTTCCTCTTGCAAAAGAAGTTATGATAAACCCTTCCATTACAGAATATGAACCCTCGTATGATGGAAGGAATAAAGAACCGGTTGTCTACCAGTCAAAAATTCCTGTTCTTCTGCTTATGGGAGCAGAAGGAATCGCAGTAGGAATGTCCACAAAAATATTGCCGCATAATTTTAGTGAAACGCTTGATGCTGTTGCTGCTGCCATTAAAGGAAAAAAGATTAATCTTTATCCGGATTTTCCAACAGGTGGAATAGTTGATGTTTCGAATTATGAGGAAGGCAACGGCAAGGTTCTTGTTCGTGCAAAGCTGGATACAAGCGATCCCAAAAAAATTGTAATAACAGAACTTCCGTTTGGTCATACAAGCGAAAGTATTATTACCTCCATCGAAGCAGCAGTAAGAAAGAATAAAATCAAAGTTGCATCGATAAATGATTTTACTACAGATAAGGTAGAGATAGAAATAAGGCTTCCAAGAGGAGTATTAACAAATGATGTTGTTGATGCTCTTTATGCTTTTACAGATTGTGAAACTTCGATATCTGTAAACCTTCTTGTAATAAAAGACAGAAAACCTGTTCAAATGACAGTAAGCGAAGTAATAAATTATTATAGCCTTCAGCTTGTTGATGTGCTTACCCAGGAGCTTAAGCTGGAGGAAAAAAACCTTAGAGCAAAGCTTCATGCGAAAACCCTTGAACAGATTTTTATAGAAGAAAGGATTTACAAAAAAATAGAACAGATGAAAACCCAGGATGGAGTTGTAAAAGCAGTTATAACAGGTTTTAAACCATATCTTCATCTTGTAAAAAATGATATTACAGAAGAAGATGTTGATAAGCTTTTAAAAATTCCAATTCGCAGGATTTCTCTTTATGATATAAATAAAGTCAGACAGGAAATAAAAGAGATCAATGACAGGTTAAAAGAGATAAAATATCATCTTTCCCATATTAAAGAATATGCGCTTGCTTTTATTTCCAATGTAAAAGAAAAGTACGGAGCTTCTTATAAAAGAAATACTACCATAAAATCTTTTGAAAAAGTTGATGCAAGAGAAGCTGCAATAAGAACTCTTAAGCTCCGCTATGATAATAGCACAGGATACCTTGGTTACGAAGTTGCTTCCGGGGATGCTCTTTTTGATGTTTCTGTTTATGACCGCGTGCTTGTTATAAAGAAAAACGGTTCCTATCTTGTTATGAATGTTCCGGACAGGGTTTTTGTAGATAAAGGGATGCTCTATTGCGCAATGGCTGAAAAAGACGAAATGGCAGATGTTGTTTTTACAATTCTTTATAAAAGCAATGAAAATGATGCTTTGTATATCAAGAGATGCAAAATCGAAAAATTTATTTTGGACAAATCATATAATCTTATTCCGGATAACGCAAAATTGGTTTATATTACAACCAAAGAAGCAGGCAGGATATATCTTATGTATGCTCCTGCTCCCAGGTTGAAAGTTCTGGAAGAAAGTTTTAATATTACTGATTATCTTGTAAAAGGGCTTAAGGCAGGAGGCGTAAGGCTGACTACAAGAGAAGTAAAGTCTTGTAAATTTATTTCGGAAAAACGAAAACAAAAATAACAATTTGTAAAAATAAAGGCCTGCATGGGCCTTGGAGTAAGTCTGCGGAGACTTTAATCCCGCACAAGGAGTTTTTGGTATGAAAAAGTTTATTTTTTTCCTTATTATTGCAACTGTAGTTGTTGGCGGTGCTTTTGCACAGGCCGATAGCCAGCAGAATTGGGTTTCCGGAGAATTTAACTTTTTTGGGGTTGGTGCGAGATATGAGTATATGATATCTTCCAATCTTTCAGTTGGCGTGCATGCGTATGTCAATACTTTAATTGTTTGGAATAACTGGGGAATTAGTGGTTTTGGACGTTATTATCCATGGGGTAATACATTTTTTGCTGAAATTGCTCTTGGTTATGGCTACAATTCCGGTATTAAAGATTATTCTTTTACTTATGCTGGCCAGAAATATTCAGGTAATGATTGGGTTGGAACCACTGGCTTTCTTGTTTCCCCCGGATTGGGTTGGAAAATAGATGTTGGTGAGAAAGGTGGTTTTTTCCTTCAACCGGGAATTAAAGTGCCAGTTATCGTTGGTAAAAAGAAACCAATAATTGATTGGACTTTTAGTTATGATGGTGAATTTGGTACAAGCGTAGGTTTTTTCCCCTATCTTGGTATGGGATATACTTTCTAATAGATTGTTAGTCTGACGCAAATACAATCGTAAAATTACGAATTAGCAGGGGTTATTGAAACATAACCCCTTTTTTATTGGGATGATGCTCCCCACAAATTTATTAAAATTTTCTCTTTCATAAAGTGATGATAAAGACTACAAAATGGTCTTAATCGCATATTTTAAGTTTTTACAGTATAAGCGATAAAAGTTGTTGATTTTGTATTGTTTTTACAGTATAATATAAATGGTGTAAATATGATACAAAGACCGGAATATCTTAACAAATTACTTGGATTTAAAGATAAGCAGCTCATAAAAATAGTAACAGGAGTTCGCCGTTGCGGTAAATCTACTTTATTTGAGCTGTATCAGGCAGAATTGCTTAAAAATGGAGTTCTCCCCAAACAAATCCAGAGTATAAATCTTGAAGACCCTGCATATGAAAAGCTTTTAGAATGGCGTAATCTTTATCAATACATAAACAGCCGCATGCTCATGGGTAAACAAAATTACATATTTATTGATGAAATACAAAATGTTGCTGATTTTGAAAAAGCAGCAGATGGGCTTTTTATTAAAAAAAATGTTGATTTATACCTTACGGGCTCAAACTCAAAGATGCAATCCGGCGAGTGGGCAACGTTACTTTCGGGGCGTTATGTTGAAATACATCTGCTGCCGTTATCTTTTAAGGAATATCATTCTTCGGCTTTTACCGGAAACATCGAAGATACATTCCGCAATTATCTGGAAAATAGTTCCTTTCCCTATTCCCTGCAGCTTGATGGCAATAAAAAACAAATAAGAGACTATCTGGGAGGAATATACAATACAATAGTTCTTAAAGATGTGGTTGAGAACAAAAAGATACGGGATGTCAGCCGGCTTGAAAGCGTTATAAAATTTATGGCTGATAATATCGGTAATTTGGCATCAATAAAAAAAATCAGCGATACCATGACATCTGATGGTATAAAAATGTTGCCGCTGACAATAGAGAATTATCTGGATGCATTCCGCAGCAGCTATATTCTTTACAAAGCAGGCAGGTATGATATAAAAGGGAAAAAGCATTTACAAACATTGGATAAATATTATCTTGTTGATATTGGTTTGCGCTATTATTTGCTTGGCGGTAAAAAGGCAGACAGAGGGCATATACTTGAGAATATCGTATATCTTGAACTAATAAGGCGTGGTTACAAAATTTATATAGGAAAAATAGATAATAAAGAAATTGATTTTGTAACCGAGGGAATCGAAGGGATAGAATATTATCAGGTTGCCGATACTGTTGCAGATGGAGCAACTCTTGAAAGAGAACTTGCTCCTCTTAATGCTGTTAAAGATCATAACCCCAAGTTTCTTTTAACACGGGATTTTCATGCAAAAACTTCGCATAACGGAATAAAGCAACTAAATGTTTTTGATTGGTTGTTGAAATAATAGTTTGTCCGCACTGTTTAAACCAAAACTAATTCCTGACCGAATATTGTCTCAAGTTTTTTAAGTGTTTTAAGCGTTGGGTTTGCTGTTTGTGGATTTTCAAGTTTCTGGTAAACCTGATATTTAACCCCCATTTTTTCCGCTACTTCAGCAAGTGTCATGTTATTCGAAATCCTGGCATTGCGGAGCCAAAGGGCAAAAGCCATACTGGGTTCTATCTCAATATTATACCAATCAGGAGAAGATTTTCCTTTTGGTATTGTGAATTTGTCTCCATGCTCAAGATAAGTTTCTAAAAGCCCTGAAACAGCTTCAACTGCCATACTTTTTGCTTCTTCCAATGTATTGCCATAGGTCATATAACCATCATAAAGCCCGGGGGATTCAACATACCAACACTTGTCGGTTTTGGAAAAAGAAATTTTGCAAGGTATATTTGTTTTCATTTCATGTTATTATACACCTTTTATGATGTGCTGTCAATTGCAAATTGCTACAGCTTCTATTTCAACAAGGGAGCCTTTGGGGATTTGCAGCCCGCCAAGAGTTGAGCGTGCAGGAAAAGACTCCGGGGAGTTGGCTTTAAAAAAAGCTTCATATACTTTGTTGAATTCCTGGAAGTCGCTCATATCTTTTAGAAAACAAGTTGTTTTTACTATTTTATCTATTGAGCTTCCTGCTGCTTCGACAACAGCTTTTAGATTTTTAAAAACAGCTTCTGTCTGCTCTTTAATATCATTTCCTTTTATTGAACCTGTTTCCGGGTCAACAGGAATTTGCCCTGAAATAAAAACTAATTTATCGGTTTTAATTGCATGTGAATATGGCCCATTTGGCTGTGCCACTGATTTTGGTCTAATAACTTCTTTCATCTGTTTCTCCTTTATAGTTTGCTGTAAGCCTGTGCATGGATGGCGGCGCCCAATATAAATTTGTTAAACAAAATTAAACCTGTTTCATAAATCTATTGGATACAGTTTCACTTACCTTGCGCTAGCCAATCAGTGCAGGATCAATTATTCTTGCTTCAAGATAATATTTTTTTTCAATAGCTTCTCCTATTGAAAAAGTTTTTCTGGGATAAACCCCTTTTGCTGTTATGCGGCTAAAAAATGTTTTTTTGCTTATTGATGGAAGCAAGAATCCTATATTGCTTTCTTTTTCTGAAAGCTGCATAAGATCTTCTTCTCCATGGATATAATCGATTTCTTCTTTTATTCCTGTAAGATATTTATCAAGGAAAATCTGAAGTTTTTCTGCAGCCAGGAGATTCGCTTCATCTTTCAATATGATCTCTCCGCAGTTTTTTCCTGAGACAAAAATTATTCTGTTTGCTTCCTCTGGAGTTTTTACATTACTGCAGTTGATTTTATTTATTTTACATCCTCCCACTAGTGGGTCTTTTTCAAAAGCGCTTAACATTTTAGCGCTGTCAATATCAAAAACAACTCTGTGTATGGGATGGAAAGCAAGACCATCGCTGTTTATGTTTACGATTTCAACAAGCGCATAGCGGCTAGGGTGGTCTTTTGGTATGCCGGGTTTCTTTTTTATAATATTCCATACTTCTTTTGCTGCAGCAAGAGAGTGGTTGCCATCTCCTACTGCAAAGAGAGTTCTGTTTTTCTTCGAGAGTCTTTCAAATGCTTTTTCAAGATGTTCAAAATCCTCTTTTTT
>WRFK01000074.1 GCA_009778835.1 Spirochaetaceae bacterium | reverse complement strand
AACCAGGCATAAATGCATTTTGCAGAGATATTAAGTCTTCAAATGCAATATGGTCATATGATGAAGGGTATCCAGGTAACTATGCTTACAGGGAATTTTACAGAGATATTGGATTTGAGATGACTGAAAAGTATCTTGGAAATTTTATTTACAGAGATGGCAGGAGAGTAAGTACAGGGTTTAAATATTATGCAAATACAGGTAAGCCCAAAGAAGAAAAAAAGGTATATGACCCTTCTATGGCTGAAATAAAAATAAATGAGCATGCTGAAAATTTTATTTATAATCAGATAAAAAATATAAAAAAACTTACAAAATATATGGATAGGCCTCCGGTAATAGGTTGTTTTTGCGATGCCCAGATTTTTGGACACTGGTGGTATGAAGGAATTTCATGGCTTGAAAGAGTATTTAGGCTTGCTGCTGAGAAAAAAGATGAAATTTTACCTATATTTGCTGATAATTATCTGGAAGAATATCCTGTAAATCCCAAGCATAAACTTTCATTTTCAAGTTGGGGAAATAATGGTTATGCGAATATATGGTGTAGCGGAAATAACCATTGGGTTTACAAGCATATTCACTCAATTGTTGAAAAAATGACTGAACTTGTAAAAAGATTTCCCGAAGAAACCGGGTTAAAAGAGAGAGTCCTTAACCAGGCAGCAAGGGAAATTCTCCTTTCTCAAAGTTCTGATTGGCCTTTTATAATAAAAACAGGGATTGCAAAACCGTATGCAGAAAAAAGAATTAAAGAACATATCCATAATTTTCTTATGATTTATGATAATTTGTGCAGAAATACAGTAGATACTGAATGGCTTACTGGTATTGAAAAGAAGAACAATCTTTTTCCTGACATAGATTACAGAATTTTTTTAAATGCAAAATAATATTGCTAAAAATTGACCATCCCCACGCTAAATTACATGGCGGTCCGATTGCTGCACTGGATATTTCGCAAATATCCCTGTCACAGCCCTTCTAATTCCCAAACAGTAAGCTGCTGGAGAAAAAAGGATGTAATAACCTCGTTTCTGGTTTCTTCTGTGCTTTTTCTATATACCTTATATGCTATCATTTTTGAAGTTTTTACAGGTAAATCAAGAGGATAGCCATTAATATCAACGATTTGATTGATATAAAGGGAATGTGATATCTCTTGCCTGTCTCCTTCGGGATAAACTATTTCCGAAATACTATACTTCATATCAAAACATAGTAGAAATAAACCACTTCCTGTTCCATACTTAAAATTTGTTAAGTGTTTATGGCTTATAAATCGCTCTTTTTTTATTATGATAAAAAAACAAAGTTGACATCTGAATTTATTGCTATATGATAGTAATGTGGTAAAAAGTGGAAAAAAATAGGTGAAAGTGGTGTTAAGCGGAGAATTTGTCAATAATATCGATGAAAAAGGGCGCATAATGATACCTGTAAAGCTAAGGGCTTCTATAGGCGGCGACACCCTTGTAATAACAAGAGGTGTTGATAAATGTTTATGGCTGTTTCCTGTGGAGGAATGGAAAAGGGTATCGCAGCAAATCATGTCTGCCACTTCGATTCTTCAGTCAAAGGCAAGAATGATTCAACGCAGGATTATTGCCCCTGCTCATGAAACAGAAATAGACAAAGCCGGAAGAATAATCATAGCACCAGCGCTTAGAGCTTTTGCCGAGTTTAAAAAAGAATGTGTAATTTTGGGAATAAACAACCATATTGAGATATGGGACCAGGAAGTTTATCAGAAATACTGGGAGGAAAATGAGGCGGACTTCCAAAATGCTGCAGAGGAGCTTGGAAAAATTGTCTCAGTGTAATGAATTGATGGAAATAACTCACTACAGCGTAATGAAGGATGAAGTTATCTCATTTTTAAAACCTGATAAACCCGGTCAATTATTTGTGGATGCCACTACAGGGGAGGGGGGGCATTCTGAATGGTTATTAAAAAATTACCAGGATCTTAACATTGTATGCCTTGATGCTGATATCGATATACTTGATATTGCCAAAAAAAGGCTTGAGCATTATGAAGATCAGGTAGTTTTTTATAATGAATGGTTCAATATATTTTTTAAAAATTATCCGCAAGGCCTTGAGAGGCCGGACAGGATTCTTTTTGATCTTGGGATATCTACATTTCATTATGAAAAATCTGAAAGGGGTTTTTCATTCAGAAACAGTGAAAAGCTTGATATGAGGCTGGAAAATGAGCTTGAAATTTCAGCTTCAGATATTGTAAATGATTATCCCCAGAAAGAACTTGCAAAAATAATTTTTGAATATGGCGAGGAGAGGTATTCAAGGTCAATTGCCGAAGCAATTGTAAAAGAAAGAAAAAAGAACCAAATAGAGACAAGCGACGAGCTTGCTGAAGTTATATGGAATGCTGTGCCGGTTTCATACAGGCATGGGAGGATTCATCCTGCAACAAGGACATTTCAGGCATTGCGTATAGCTGTAAATGGGGAGCTGGCAAGATTAAAAGAAGCTCTTGAAGCTGCTGTTTCTGTGTTGAAAGTAGGCGGGAAAATGGGAGTAATAACATTTCACTCCCTGGAAGATAGAATTGTAAAACATTATTTTAAGGATTTATCAAGAATGTGTATATGTCCTTCTGAAACGCCGATATGTAACTGTAGGGGCGTTAAAGTTGCGGAAATTCTCACACGAAAACCTGTTACTCCTGAAAAGGGAGAAATTGAGGAAAATCATGCCTCAAGAAGTTCCAAGTTGCGTGTAATACAAAAGGTAAATGAATTATGAGTAATGGAAAAAAGATTTTAATTGCAATTTTAGTTATGACTGTCCCTGTTTTAATATTTTTAAATTCATGGCAGGGATTTAAATATGAAAGAATAAATGTTGAAATAAGAAATCATGAATATGAACAAAAAGAATGGTTTGAAGAAAACAAGAAAATGCTGGCAGCAATATCTGTCTATAGTTCTCCGGGAAGAGTAAAAAAAATAGTTGAAGAAAATTCAGATTTAAGAATACAAAAACCAGGCCAGGCTGTAATTATAAAATTTTCTGTAGAAGAAGGGTATTGATGCAGAAGAATGGATATAGTTTTTTAACAATAAAAGAAGCCTCTTCCATGATGGCTGGGACTCTGTTGTTTGAAGGACTTGATAATAATATATCCTCAGTATCTATAGATTCGCGAAAAATCAGTAAAGGCGCTCTCTTTTTTGCTCTTAAAGGGGAAAAAGCAGATGGTCATAGCTTTATTAAAAATGCGGTTTCTGGCGGCGCTGTTTGTTGTGTTGTGGAGAAAAATCACAGCGCATTATTGGAATTTTCAAATGATCCGGGTTTTTCTGTTATTGCTGTAGATGATACTCTAAAAGCCCTTCAGACTCTTGCTAAAAATTACAGAAGTAAATTTAAAAATATATCTATTATAGGTATTACAGGAAGTAGTGGTAAAACAACAACAAAAGAGCTTCTTGCCGCAATTTTGGAAAAAGATGCTCCAACTGTAATGAATGAAGGTAATTTAAACTCCGAAACAGGGCTTCCTCTTGCAGTATTTAATATAAGAGATAACCATAAATACGGAGTTTTTGAGCTTGGAATTAACCATCCCGGGGAAATGGATGTTCTTGTTGATATATTAAGACCTGATTATGCAATACTTACAAATATCGGAACAGCTCATATAGGACTTATGGGCTCCAAAGAAAAGATCGCACAGGAAAAAATGAAAATATTTCATACGCATAATAATTTTAAAGAAGGGATTGTGTATGAAAAAGATGATTATGCAAAAATTATAAAAGATAAATACAGCAGCAAAATGGATTATTTCGGACTTGATAGCCAAAAAGATTATCTTTCATACGAAGATAATGGTCTTGATGGAAATATTATTTTTCTTGGCAAAGAAAAAATTATTTTTTCTTTGATTGGTAGACATAATCTTTCAAATGCTGCAGCAGCAATAAAAATGGCAAGAATTCTCAATATTTCTGATTTAAAAATCAAGAATGGCATTGAAAAAGTCGCATCATTTTTTGGGCGCGGAGAAATTTTTTCCGGAAATATAACCATTATCTTTGATGCTTATAACTCAAATAAAGAATCTGTAAAAGCAATAGTTGATTTTACAAGTAAGCTTTCCTGGGAAGGGAGAAAAATTATATTGCTGGGTTCAATTCTTGAAATGGGAGATAAGTCAGAAGATATTCACAATTCTATTATAAATTATGCATTTAAAAATTTTGATGGAGCTCTTTTCTTTTTTGGAAATGAGTTTGAGAAAAGTTTTAAGAATATGGAAAAAGCAGAAAAATTTGTTTTCTGGTCACCTGATTTTGAAGAAATGAAAGATGCACTTTTAGCTTATCTGAAAGAAGGCGATCTTATTGTGCTTAAGGGTTCGAGAGGTATGGCTCTTGAAAGATTTTTGGAGATTATAAAAAAGAATAACAGGATGGTTGTAAATTGCTAAAAGAAATATTTCTGCCTCTTGTAGGTAAATTCTCTTTTTTAAACATATTTCAATATATAACCTTCAGGGCAGCATACGCAGCTGTTACAACTCTCTTTTTGTCGCTTTTATTGGGTCAGGCAATGATTGAATGGTTAAGAAAACAAAAACTTGGTCAGGAAATAAGAGACGAAATCTCGGATATGCATAAATCCAAATCAGGAACACCTACAATGGGAGGAATCTTAATTATTCTATCTATTGTAATTTCTGTATTGCTTTGGCAGGATATAAAAAATATTTACACATGGGTTTGCATTGTATCTGTCCTGGGTTTTGGCGCAATAGGATTTATAGATGATTATCTTAAAATATATAAAAGAAATTCAGCAGGGCTCAGGGCAAGCTTTAAATTCACTGCGCAAATTTTACTTTCTTTAATAATTGTTAGTTTTATTTATATAAATCGCGGGATAGAGACAACTCTCTTATATATACCTTTCTTTAAATTTCCTGTTCTTGATTTATCATTTTTCTACATTCCTTTTGGAGTGCTTATTCTTGTGGGAACTACAAATGCTGTAAACCTTACAGACGGACTTGATGGCCTTGCAATAGGTCTTGTTATTCTTGTAGGTATAGCATTTGGGATATTAACATATCTTTCCGGAAGAATTGACTATGCTCAATACCTTCAAATTCCTTATATAGCCGGAAGCGGTGAGCTTACAGTTATGGTATTTGCGTTGATAGGAGCTTCTGTTGGCTTTCTCTGGTTTAATAGCCACCCAGCCGAGGTTATGATGGGAGATACAGGAAGTCTTTCCCTTGGCGGTATTATAGGGGTAATAGCGCTTCTTATAAAAAAAGAAATTCTCTTGGTAATAGTTGGGGGTGTTTTTGTACTTGAGGCTCTTTCGGTAATTATACAGGTAGTTTCATTCAAAACCAGAAAGAAACGGATTTTTAAAATGGCTCCGCTTCATCATCATTATGAATTAAGCGGATGGAGCGAAAATAAAGTTGTTGTAAGATTTTGGATATTAGGCGGGCTCTTTGTTATTTTGAGCCTCTCTACATTAAAAATACAATAGGATGTAAGATGTCGGGTAGTTTTATTGTTGAAAAAGAGAACAAGCGTTCATGTGATTTTTTCCTCGTATTAATAATTATACTTTTATTGGGAATAGGACTCGCTTTTCTTTTTTCATCTTCTTATCCTAATGCCTTAAGGCTCAACAAATCTCCGGAATACTTCTTTTTAAGACAGATATTTATTGTTATTTTGGGAATTTTGGGCGCGCTGGTTATTATAAATATACCTATTGAAATGATTAAAAAATATGTTTTCATTTTGGTCATTCTCTCTTTTTTACTTTCTCTTTTTGTGCTTTTGATTGGAAAGGATATCCAGGGAGCGCGAAGATGGATAATAGTAGGCAGCAGGAGTTTTCAGCCTTCTGAAATAGTAAAACTTGCTCTTATTTTATATCTGGCAGATATTTTAAGCAGAAAAGAAGAGAAGCTTAATAATTTATATACATTATCCCATCCTGTTATGGTGGTTATTCTTTTTTCCTTTCTGACTTTTGTGCAAAATGATTTTTCTACTGCAATATTTTTGATTTTTATAAGCGCTGCGTTATTTTTTGTTGCAGGAGTAAAATATAGATATTTCTTGTCGGGCATTATTGCAGCTACCCCATTTCTGTTAATTATTCTATTTAGCAGAGAACATCGGGTAAAAAGAATAATTGCTTTTCTAAACCCGGAAAGCGATCCTGCTGGAGTAGGATACCAAATAATAAAAGCAAAAGATGCTCTGTCAAGCGGCGGATTCTGGGGTAAGGGAATAGGGAGCGGAACTAAAAAATTAGGAACCCTTCCGGAAGCGCATTCTGATTTTATTTTTGCATCAGTAGGGGAAGAGGTTGGTTTTATAGGCATTTTTTTGATTATTACTCTTTTTGTTCTTTTTGCAATAAGAGGATATCTTATTACATTACGCTGCGCAGACAGATTTAGTTTTTATGTGGCATTTGGAATAACAACTTCTATTTTTTATCAGTCTATCATGAATATGGCAGTTGTTTCAGGAGCAGTACCATCGACAGGAATACCGCTTCCGTTTTTTTCTCATGGGGGGTCTTCTATTTTTGTTACATTACTCATGTGTGGTATATTACTCAATCTTTCAAGATATTTTAAAACAGAAAAAAGGATAGAAGCATGAATAGTACAGCTATTAGAACAGGAGTAGTATATATTACAGACGCTAAAAAAGAAAAAAGCTTTCTTCCAAAAAGAAAGTTTATTACTGTTGCTCTATCTTTATTTTTTGTTACGCTTCTCGTATTGCAAATAGCTTTTCAGCTCTTTATTGCGCCGGAGCTTGCTATTAAAAAAATAGAAATACACTGTTCAAACAGTTTCCCGCTTAGCAATAATGATATTCTTAAGATAGCTGAGCTTGAAGGAAATCTTTATTATTTTTCAATAAATACAGCGCAAATAAAAAATAAGCTTCTTCAGCACTCAATAATAAAAACAGCAGAAGTGAAAAAAATATTTCCTGCTTCGCTTTATATAAAAGTCACGGAACGGGTTCCATTGGGTATGGCGCTTGTCAATTCCGGAGGAAAGACAATTCCTGTTGTTTTTGACGAAGAAGGGGTAATTTTTGAAATAGGAAAATCTGTTTCAGATTATAAAATACCTGTTATTTCCGGGTTGAAATTTACAGAGATAAGGCTTGGATTAAAGTTGCCAGAAGAACTTATTTTATATCTTTCAGAATTAAAAAAATTAAAAGAAACAACACCTTCTCTTTT
>WRFK01000073.1 GCA_009778835.1 Spirochaetaceae bacterium | reverse complement strand
GATTTTCAAAAAATAGCAATAATTTATTCTGCCAAGGCAGGGCTGTTCCATTGTTTTAGCGCCCTTTGTGCGAGGTTTTTCAGCTTTTTTTAAGTATTTCAACAGGCCTTATGGAACCAGCCCTATATGCAGGCAAAAACGAAGCTGCAACTGAAAGCAAAAGTGATATGCAAAAAACTAAAATAAGTTCTTTGTAATCAAATATAACAGGTATTTCTTCCAGATAGTAACCTGAGTTCATAATACTGAATGCAGATGATGCGCCATCTGTCTGCTTTAAAATATTTATTAAATAATATCCCATAAAAAGAAAAACATTTATAATTTTTTCAATAAAGTGGATTATTACATTTATATGCATGGATATAAAAATACCAACAAACATTCCTATAAAGCTCCCCACTACTCCTATTCCAAAACCTGTAAGCAAAAAAGTAAACGCTATATTTTTTTTGGAAAAGCCTATGCTTTTAAGGATCGCGATCTCCTTTTTCATCGATAAAACCATCATGATCATGGTAGATGAAATATTAATAGACGCAACGCATAATATAAGGATCATTATAAAAAGGAGAAGTTTTTTTGTTACTTCGAGACTTTTGTATAATGTATAATTCATTCTATACCATGAATTAACAAAAAAACCGGACGAAATATTATTTCTTATTAGAGCTAACGTCCCATCAATATCTTTATATGGGTCTTTGACTTTTATTCCCACAAAAGGGGGATTCATATCCCGGAAAATAGAGTATGCTCTTTCATACTGTATATAAGCGCTTACTTCATCAAGCTCCCTGTATCCGGTGGTAAATATCCCTTTTAAAATAAATCTTGCGGGCCTTAGTATTACAGGCCGTCCCGGAGGAGTATATGCTGTTAGAATTTTTACTTCATCGCCAACCTTTGCGCCTATTTTTTTTGCAATCGTAGAACTCAAAAGTATTGATTCGCTATCAAGAATAAATTCCCCATCAGTAAATACAAGATATTCTCTAAGCATTTTATCTTCTTCATACAGGTTTTCGGGAAGTCCTCTTATTGAAACGCCAAGCCTGCCTGATACTGTATACACAAGGCATGTTTCCTGTATATAAACAAAAGCATTTTCAACATTATTTATTTCTTTAATACTATTAATAACCTGATTATAATTTATATCGCCAGGTCTTGGACTTCTTGCCTGAAAATGGTAGCTCCCTAACTCTATATATCTTCTTGTAATCCCCGAAATCATGCCGTCAGTCACCTCAAGCACTATAATAAGAGGGATAAGGCTTAAAGCAATACCTATAATACTTCCTCTTATGTGTCTGAAAAGAGCTTTATCGCTATTGCGGCTTGTTAAGAATTTATAAGCAAGAAAGAGAGTCTGTTTTATGCTCATATTGGATGAAGCTTCCCTTTATCAAGTTTCATAATAAGATCACCTCTTTTTGCGAGCTCCATTTCATGTGTAACCATTACAAGAGTCACTCCCTGCTGCTGAACAAGATCGAATAAAATATCTTCAATGATCTGCGAGTTTTTTTCATCAAGATTACCGGTAGGTTCATCTGCGATTATTATTGGAGGATCATTTATTAAAGATCTTGCAACAGCTACACGCTGCCTTTCTCCTCCGGAAAGCTGATAAGGATAAAAAGAGATTCTGTCTTTTAAATTTACTTTTTCCAAAAGTTCTTCTGCTTTGCTTAGAGCTTTTTTTCTGGAGTTGCTTGCAATAAAATATGGCATCATAACATTTTCAACAGCAGTTAATTCTTTTATAAGATAATGAAACTGAAAAACAAATCCCATAACCTTATTTCTAAAATTATAGAGTTCATTTTCGCTCATTGTTTCGATATTCTGTCCCAGAATATTCACAACTCCGCTTGTTCCTCTGTCAAGGCCGCCGATAATATTAAGCAAAGTGCTTTTACCCCGCCCGCTTTCGCCGGTAATTATTATTTTGCTCCCCTTATCAATTGAAAGATCGAGTTGATCAAGCACAACAAGTTCTTCGCTTCCGTTTTTATATTTTTTTACAAGCTTATCGATTTCTATTATTTTACTCATTCATACCTCAGATATTCCGCCGGATTGTCTACAGATATTTTTTTAGACGCAAAATATGCAGACAAGACAGCTGATAATAAAGCAAAAATAAAAATAGTAACAACTTCCACCAGTACTATCTTTACAGGAATTTCCGCAAGATAGAAGTAGTCTGACGGAAAAAGTGTAAAAGAAAAATCTTGTGAAAGACCTGCAGTAGATGCGACAAATTCAACGCATCGGAATAGATGCGTTACTACTTTGCCAAAAATCGCAAATATTTCATTTATATTTATTATAATTAAAAGACCCAAAACAACTCCTGCGAATCCGCTTATAAGGCCTATTATTATTCCTTCAAAAAGAAATATTTTTCTTACTGATTTTTCCGGCGCCCCTATTGCGTACAATACAGCAATATCTTCAAGTTTTTCGGCAACAGTACGTTTTGTTGAGTTGAAAATATTTACCCCTATAACAACAAATATAAGAACAATTAAAAGAAGCATTATAACCTTTTCCATCTGAAGAGCGCTAAAAAAAGATTTATTATACTCTCTCCATGAGACTATTTCGGCATTGGGATGATTGGTTTTTATTTCAAATATTGTTTCAATGTCCCGGTATCTGTTTTTTAATTTTATTCCTATTATTTTTCCATTATCGGAACAGGATTTATCGCCAACATCACCTTGTACAGAACTTCCGTCACCCCGTTGAATACCGATTTTCATCGGTACGGGGTCTTGCATTGCAGAGCTCCCCTCCCTTGCTCTTCCCTGTTCAAAAAGAGAAACATGCATATCGGATATAAAAATCATATTCCTGTCAAACTGATAATATCCTGACTGAAATATTCCTGTTATTTCAAAATCAATAGTGTCGGGGCGCAGCGAAGCAAAATTATTTCCGGATAAAGATATAAGACTTATTGTCTCTCCTATGGATGCATGCAGAACTCTCGCAAGCTCTGCCCCTATTACAACTTTATATGCCCCATCAATATCAATTTGAAATTCCTCAATGCCAAGATGCTTTATAAGCGATTTATCCTGTTTAAAATCTTTTTCATTAATAAGCCTTACCATAACAGGATCAAGTCTTGAAATTCCGCCTGAAAGAAGTGTCTGAGTATCGTAAAATGTTGTAAAATTAAGAACAGCAGAATTATTTTCAAGAGTCGTTGCTATTGCTTTTTCATCATCAGTATTATATATCCTGATGTGATATGATTCGATCTCAAGAATATCATTAATAAAACCAAGCTGCAGCCCATTCATTATAGACATTACTGCTATCAGAGTAATGACTCCTGCTGCAAGCCCAAGTATTGATAATACTTTAGTAGTGTTTTTTTTATCTGCTTTTCTTGGCCATATATATCTGTTGGCAAGAAATATAAACCATCTATTTATCATCTTTCAACTGCTGTTTTTTCATCATCCTTATAATATATTCTTAAGATTTTTTCGCCATTATTGTAAAAATCTTCATAGTGCTCATTATCTTCAAGATAAATTTTTTCCTTATAAATTTCTCCGTTAAAAAACATTTTTTCAGAATATAAAGTATCATTTGAATATTCGTATATATATCTTTCGACCCCATCCGGAATGACTTTTATTCTTCTTACAAGATTTTTATCATCGTCATAATAGTCATTTGTTTTTGAAACAAAATCTTCTCCGATAGAAATGAATTCTTCTATAAGATAACCTTCCGAATCAATATTTTTAATAATCTTTTCTTCTGTTTCATAAATAAATTCCTCTATTCGCAAATTGAGATCAGAATCATAAAAATATTTTTTTTCAGATATTGGCTCTCCTTTATCTGTTCTTAATATTTCCGATATTCTTCCATTTCTGTAATATATAAAATTTCCCGCCAAGTTGCTGTCGCCATGCCATTCTTCAAGCAGATTTCGTTCTTCAAATCTATATTTTGATATTTGATCTTCTTTTTCTTCATCATTTTCCGGATAAATCGATCTTATAACAGTAGCGATCCTCCCTCTGGAATCTCTTTCATAGGTAATCGAACTTTGAATTTTGCCATCAAGAGAAAGTTCATCTATTGTATCAAGAAGCTGGTTTGCAGTGTATCTGTAAACTTTTACATAGCCTGACTGATCGCCTCTATTTGTAACTTTTTCTCTGTATAGAAGCGATTCTTTATATACTTTTTCTGTTTCTATGCCATTTTCTGTAATAATCTCTTTTTCAACAGAGCCATTATCCGAATAATAGAGTTCAGTTACTTTTATGGGAAGAAATTCTTTAAAAAGTATTTTTACATCTTTATTCTCACGCTCATCTTTTATTTTTTCAATATAATATTCAAATTCATCTATCCTGAATTTAGGTATGCTTGCAAGTTGCATCCCAAGACTATTTGATCTGTAGTATTGCTGCGAAAAAACAAATGGGGCTATTAATAAAAATAGTAACGAAAAAAATATTTTATACATCGAGAAGGTTATCCAAATATTCCTTTTTATTAAATCTTTTAAGATTATCATATTTTTCCCCTGTCCCTATAAAAACAAAGGGAATGCCAAGTTTGCCGGAGATCGATACTGCTATTCCCCCTTTTGAGGTTGAATCATATTTTGCAAGGACAACAGCATCTATTCCGATCGCTTCATTAAATATTTCAGCCTGATTAAAACCATTTTGACCTGTTGTTGAATCAATAACAAGAAATTTAAAATAGTTTTCTCCGGGAATTTTATTTTTTATAATTTTATCTATTTTTTGGAGCTCTTTAACAAGGTTTGTTTTGTTATGCATTCTTCCGGCAGTATCGGCAAGAATAACTTTGTCCCCTTTTGCTTTTGCGCTTTCAATAGTGTCATATATTACAGCTCCGGGATCCGAACCATGTTCCTGGCTTATAACTCTTACGCCAAGCCTTTCTCCATGGATCTTTAGTTGGTCTATGGCAGCAGCCCTGAATGTATCGGCAGCAGCCAACAGCACACCTTCTCCTTTATATTCATTTTGAATAAGCCTTGCTGCTTTTGCTATTGTGGTTGTTTTTCCTACGCCATTGACTCCAAGAAACAAAATAAGATTAAGTTTTTGAGGATCTATTGAAAAATTATATTCTAATATTTTTTCGGAAATATTCTCTTTTAAAAGAGAATAGAGCGCTTCCTGATCAGTTATTTTATTTTTCAAAGCATCGGCTTTAAGTTTTTTTACTATCTCCGAAGAAAGAGCTGTGCCCATATCTGACTCAATAAGAGCATCTTCAATATCTTCATAAAAAACATTATCTATTTTATTTTTTTTAAATATGGCTTTTATCTTTTCGGACAGTGCAAGTTTCATTAGTTAAAACTCCTGCTATTTTTTTTATAAAGAACATCCCCTGCTTTTATGTAGTCATTTAGTTTAAAAACAGTATTAACCAAAAGAGCCATGGTTAAAAACAGCGAAGCATGATACCCATAATACGTATAGTTTCTGGCTCTTCCAAGCCTGAAAATTTCATCATAGTTGCTATTGGAAATAATAGCAGCGCTATATGCGCTATTATATTCGCTTGTTAAAGCGTACAGGAAAAAAGGTATAGGGACAGATAAGATAAAAAATGAGATGCTTGTATAAAAAGTGTTTCTCTTTCTTTCGATATATTCATCTTTTTTAAAGATATCGGGAGACAACTGTATTTCTATTGAATTTTGAGGAATATCATTAAGAAGCATTCTGGTATCTCTAAAACCATCTTTTCTTATAATCATCTCGCCGGATAACGCATCCAAAAGAAAAGGGGTTACTCCCATCCAGACAGAATCAAGATAAACATTCGCTTCCTGTGGAAGAGTGTTTATTGCCGTAAGCTTTTCCTCTTTTAAAGTAACACTAAAGTCAAAAACATTTGATTTCTTTTCCTCTAAAAAAACAGAAATAGTTTTTTCTTCCTGCCCTGCCCCTTTTATTGTAAGCGTATGTTCTCCCGGAGAAACTATAATATTTAAAGCAGAACCTGTTCCTATATATTTTTCATCAAGATAAATATCGCTATCCCTGTTATCTGTATTGACTGTAATCTTGCTCCATATAGTGCCAAGAAGAATTGATGTTATTTCTGAAATTACATTATCAAGCGAGGAAAACAACGAGTCTCTTTCGCTTGATACAGATGTTGAATATATATTTTTCTTTTCAAGCGCGCTGTAAAATTTTATTTCAAGAGTTACTATATTTTTAAATTGTCTTGCATGTCCGTAAAAAACATAATCAAAGTTTTTATCTGATGCAAATTTATCTATATCAACAACATCAAATGAAAGAGGTCTGTCTGCCTCATCGGTTGTTATGAATACAATATCTTTTACAGGAGATACTATTACTCTTCCCAACTTATAATCTTTAAGACGTTTTATTTTTTTTCTGCTATCGCTGATTTTATTTTTTATCTCTCTTCTTCTTTCAACTTCCCTAAAATATGCGTTATCATATTCTTTTATATATAATGAAAGGTTTTTTTCTTCTTTCGTAATTTGATCGGAGATAATTTTTTTTCTAAACAGCAATATTTCCTCAGAAGAAAATGTATGCTTGCCTATTTCGGAAAACTGGCTAAAAAAAAATGATGGGAGAATATTGCTGATATATGAGATATCTTCCCTGGAATTTGATACTTTAAATTCTGTTAACGCAACATTCCATGTTGGTTGTTCATCTTTTATAATAAGTCTTTGACAGTAAATCGGTTGAATAAAAAAGAAAAAAAGAACAGGAAGAACAAAGCAGAATCTCATAACCTCTAAGCCTCAAAAGCTTTTTTAATTGAATTTATAAGCCTTTCCGGTTTAAATGGTTTTACAACAAAATCAGAAGCGCCAAGCTGTATTGCTTTTATTATATATTTTTGCTGCCCAAGAGCAGAACACATAACAACTTTTGACTCGGGATATTTTGATTTAAGGATTCGCAGTGCAGTAAGCCCATCCATTAAAGGCATTGTTATATCCAGGAGAACAATATCCGGTTTTATTTCTTCATAAAGCTGAATAGCCTGCAATCCATTTTCAGCTTCTCCTATAATGGGAACATTCTCTTTTTCCAGTATTTCCCTTATCGCGATTCTTATAAAATATAAATCATCTACAATTAAAACACCTGATTTCATTCTTTTTTGTTTTTTCATATAAATTTTAAATATTCTTCTATAAATGGATCAATATTTCCATCCATAACACTTTGTATATTTCCAATTTCATGTTTTGTCCTATGATCCTTTACCAT